>NZ_JBHYXN010000004.1:170553-294899 GCF_042752335.1 Streptomyces sp. NPDC059355
CGGGGGCCGGGCCGGGCCCGGGGCGGCGCCCGGCCGCGTCGCGGCGGGGCGGACCCCGCTAACGGGTGCCCCCACACCCCCCGCCCCCCGCTTCTCCCTTGCCCCGGTGAACCCTCAACGCCGCAGCTGCACGAAGGCGCGGCCCGCGGCCTTCCAGGTGACCGCTCGCGACCAGCCCGCGTCCGCCGCCTCCGCACGGAGCGCGCGGGCCCCGAGCCGGGCCCACAGGAAGGACTCCCCGCGGCCGCCGCAGCCGTCCTCGACGTGCACCTCGACGCGCTCGTCCACGTCCACGGTGGCCACCTCGACGAGCAGGGTGCCGCCGGGGGCCGCGAGCCGGGCGGCCCGGCGCAGCAGCGCGCCCGGGTCCCCGCCGATGCCGATGTTGCCGTCGATGAGCAGGACCGTGCCCCAGCGGCCCTCGCTGGGCAGCGGGTCGAACACGGACCGGCACAATGCGCTGCCGCCGGTCCGTACGGTCAGGGCCACCGCCTCCGGGGTCACGTCCACGCCGAGCGCGGGGTGCCCGAGGCGGGCGAGGGCGGCGACCAGGCGGCCCGGTCCGCAGCCTATGTCCAGGACGGGGCCCTCGCAGCGGGCCAGGACGGTGGCATCGGCCGCGTCGGCCTCGGCGCACCAGCGCTCCACCTCCAGCGGCAGCAGCCAGCCGTCGCTGCGGCGCAGGAAGAGGGGGCCCCGCCCGGTGCGCAGGGCGTCGGCGTACGGGTCGGCCAGCCAGGCCCGGGCGGTGGGCTCCGCAGGCCGCCTGGTCGGCTGCGCCGTCATCTGCGCGGTCACCGTACGGCCGCGCACAGCTCGGCGTGCAGGGCGGCGAAGCGCGTCCCGGGTGTCGAGGCGGCGACCCGCTCGGCATCGTCCGGGGTGTCGACGTCGCGCAGCGCCGGGAGGTCCCGTACGGCGCGCCCCGACGCGGTCAGCCGCCGGCGCTGCACCGCCCCGGTGTGCGAGACGGACATGGGTACGCCCAGCAGCAGCCCGGGATCCGGCTCGGCGAGCCCGAGAGCCCAGAAGCCGCCGTCCAGGGCCGGGCCGAACCAGGCGTCCGTACCGGCGAAGTCGAGGCCCCGGGCGAGGAGTTCCGGGGTGACCTGCGGGGTGTCCATGCCGACCAGCAGCGCGGGACCCTCGTACAGGGCGAAGGCCGCGGCCAGCCGGGCGTCGAGCCCGCCCGCGCACTGCGGGACCACCTCGATGCCTTCGGGCAGCCACTGCATCGGCGCCCCGTCGAGGCAGAGGACGCGCCGCCGGGCCGGCGTGGCGAGGACGGCGTCCAGGGTGTCCTGGAGCGCGGCGCGGGCCAGCGCGGCGGCCTGCTGCGGGGTGAAGTGCGGGGTCAGCCGCGTCTTGACCCGGCCCGGGACCGGGGCCTTGGCGAGGACGATCAGCGTGCCCTCGCCCGGGCCGTCGTCGGTTTCCCCGCTCGCGTGGATGCTCATGCGCTGACCCCTCCGGCCGGGACCGACCGGGCGGCGGGTGTCTCGGCCAGCACCCGCCGCATGTCCCGCACCGCGTGCCAGGTGCCCCGCCACGTCCCGGTGACCTTCGATTTACCGGCGCGCGGCAGGTACGGGACGTCCGTCTCGGCCACCCGCCAGCCCGCGTCCGCGGCCCGTACGACCATCTGGAGCGGGTAGCCGCTGCGCCGGTCGGTCAGGTGCAGGTCCAGCAGTGCCTCGCGGCGCGCGACCCGCATCGGGCCGAGGTCGTGCAGCCGCAGCCCCGTCCGGCGGTGCAGCAGCCGCGCCAGCGCCAGGTTCCCGGCGCGGGCGTGGGCCGGCCAGGCGCCGCGTCCCTGCGGGCGGCGCCGGCCGAGCAGCAGGTCGGCCTCACCCGCCTCGACCCGCGCCGCCATGGGGGCGAGCAGCCCGGGGTCCAGGGAGGCGTCGCAGTCGCAGAAGCAGACGAGGTCGGCGCGGGCCGCGAGCAGCCCGGCGTGGCAGGCCGCGCCGAAGCCGCGTACGGGTTCGCTCACCACCGTGGCGCCCAGGTCGCGGGCGATGTCGGCCGAGCCGTCGGTGGAGCCGTTGTCGACGACGATGGCCCGCCAGCCGGCCGGCACCCGCGCCAGCACCCAGGGCAGGGCCTCCGCCTCGTCGAGACACGGCAGTACGAGGTCCGCCCGGGGCGGCACACAAGCAGAATCAGTCACCTCCACACCGTAGGAAGCGGGCGCGGACGAAAGGGGCTTTCACTCCTTACGAAACGCGGACGCCGTGCCCGATCCGGGGAGGGTGCGGTACACACGGACCGGGGCGGATGTCAGGCTGTGGCCATGGCAGTGAGCAATACGCAGAGAACGGACGAGGCGGGGACGCCGGACCTCTTCGGCGGCGGCAGCATCCTGGTCGTGGACGACGACCCGACCGTCTCGGAGGTCGTGGCCGGATACCTCGACCGCGCCGGTTTCACCGTGCGCCTGGCCGCCGACGGACCGGCCGCCCTGCGCGCCGCCGAGGAGCAGCGCCCGGACCTGGTGGTCCTCGACCTCATGCTCCCGGGCATGGACGGGCTGGAGGTCTGCCGTCGGCTGCGGGCGCGCGAGCGTGCCGCCGGCCAGCACGGCGGTCAGGGCGCCACCGCGCCCGTCCCGGTCATCATGCTCACCGCGCGCGGTGACGAGGACGACCGGATCCTGGGTCTGGAAGTCGGCGCGGACGACTACGTGACCAAGCCGTTCAGCCCGCGGGAGCTCGTCCTGCGCGTGCAGTCGGTCCTGCGCCGGGCCGTCCCCGCGGCGCCGGCCGCGGGCCCCCGGCTCACCGCGGCGGGCCTGAGCCTGGACCCGGCGGCGCGCCGTGTGAGCAAGAATGGCCAGGAACTCGCCCTCACCCTGCGCGAGTTCGACCTCCTGGCCTTCTTCCTGCGCCACCCCGGACAGGTCTGCGACCGGGAGCGGCTCATGCGCGAGGTCTGGGGCTGGGACTTCGGCGACCTGTCCACCGTCACCGTCCACGTCCGCCGCCTGCGCGGCAAGATCGAGGACGATGCGGCGAGCCCCCGGCTGATCCAGACCGTCTGGGGCGCCGGCTACCGCTTCGATGCCCACCCGACCCCGGCGGCGCCCGCCACGGACCCGAGACTGGCGGACGGACATGAACATGCGTGACCAGGACCTCCTGCTGATCGCCCTGTACGCCCTCCTCGGAGCGGGCGGCGCCGGAGCGCTCGGCGCCGTCGCCCTGCGGATACTGCGCAGGCGCAGCGTCGCCGTCTCGCTCGCCGTCGTGACCGCCGTCGCCGTGCTCGCGATGCTCGCCGGAACGCTCGCCGTGGCCTGGGCGATGCTCCTCTCCTCCCACGACCTGACCGTGGTGACGGTGGTCGCCGCCGTGGCCGCCGTCGTCTCGCTGGGCACCGCGCTGCTGCTGGGGCGGCAGGTCGTACGGCGCTGCCGTGAACTCGTCGAGGCCGCGCGCGTCTTCGGCGAGGACGGCACCTTCACCACGCCCGGCGTGCCCGCCCCCGCCGAACTCGCCGCGCTCAGCCGCGAACTGGCCGTGACCAGCGAACGCCTGACCGCGTCCCGGGAGCGCGAGCGGGCCCTGGAGACCTCACGGCGCGAGCTCGTCGCCTGGATCTCCCACGATCTGCGCACCCCGCTCGCCGGGCTGCGCGCCATGTCGGAGGCGCTGGAGGACGGCATGGCCGCCGACCCCGCGCGCTACCACCGGCAGATGCGCACCGAGGTCGACCGCCTCAACTCCATGGTCGGCGATCTCTTCGAACTCTCCCGCATCCACGCGGGCGCCCTCAGCCTCAGCCCCACCCGGCTGAACCTCTACGACCTGGTGGGCGACGCGCTGGCCGGCACCGACGCCCTCGCCCGCGAGCACGGCGTACGGCTGGTCGGCGACGGGATCGCCTCGCTCCCGGTGGAGGTGGACGGCAAGGAGATGACCCGCGTCCTGTCGAACCTGCTGGTCAACGCCATCCGCCACACCCCGGCTGACGGCACGGTCGCGATCGCCGCCGAGGCCCGCGAGGGCGCGGTGGTGCTGTCCGTCACCGACGCCTGCGGGGGCATCGCCGAGGAGGACCTGACGCGCGTGTTCGACACCGGCTGGCGCGGGACCCAGGCCCGTACGCCTCCGGGGGGCGCGGGCCTGGGCCTGGCGATCGTCCGGGGCATCGTCGAGGCGCACGACGGGCGCGCGCACGTCCGCAACGTCACCGGCGGCTGCTGCTTCGAGCTCACCCTGCCGGCCCCCGCCTAGGGAGTGTCGTCAAAGTGGCGTCGGCCGCCCGAGAGGGCGGGGCCGGCGGGGCCTGGTGCGTGCGATCGCAAGGCGGAGGAGGGAATCGACGCGGAGCGTCGGTGACCGACGACAACGCGGCGAGCGTGCGTGCCAGGCCCCGCCAGCCAGACGGGACTTTGACGACACGACCTAGGAGGTGCCCGCAGAGTCCCGCCGGCCCCCTAAGAACAGGTCACGGTTGCTTCGCGCAGGTCAACGTCACGTTCTCGCTCTGCCCGGTCAAGTTGGAATCCGGCACGTGCAGGGTGAGGTACACCGTCACCGTGTCGCTGTTCGCCATTGCCGATCCGTTGACCGCCTTGAAGAGGGACACGCTCTCGGTGCCCGGCGTGAATTCTGCCGAGCCCGAGGAGATCGGGTCGGCGCTGGAGTTGTAGGTCCAGTAGTAGCGGACCTTCCCGTTCCCGGTACCGGTGATCTTGCCGTCGAACTCGAACTTGGGCGGTGTGGTGCAGTCGACGACCGTCCCCGACTTGGTCAGGGCCTTCACCTCGACCTTGGTGACCTGCACGTTCCCCTTGCCGCCGCCCGGCTTCTCCCGGGGCGGCGTGCTGCAGTCGACGTGCTTGCCCTGCTTCGACCCGCCGTCCCGGTAACCGACGCTGTACATGCCGTAACGGACTCCCTGGCGATCCAGTGAGCCCGATCCGTCCACGGTGCCGCGGAAGGACGACTTGCCCTGGACGTGGACCGACTGGTTCGCGGGGAACCCGCTGAGGTGCAGGTCGTAGCGCGTGTTCCCCTTCCCGCCCGACTGGCCGCCCCCGCCCGCGGTCAGCTCGCAGGAGGGAGTCATGGGCGCCCGGACGGTTCCCGCCCCCGCCGCACGGCCCTGGGCCGCGAAGGCGGGGGTGAGGGCGACGGAGGAGGCGAGCAGGGGTGCCGCGAGAAGCATGAGACCCCGGTACCGGTTGGTCTGCCGATTCATCGTGCTGCCCTTCCTGAGAGGAAAGCCCCCGATGTCGGACCACACCAGGATATCGGGCAGGGCCGAGGGCGCCGCGGCGGCCGGAAGCCGGCTAGACCGCCCCGGCCGCCAGCTCCGCCATACCGGCGGCGAACGTCACCACCGGGCGCCAGTCCAGGTCCCGGCGCAGGCGCGCCGAGTCGGCGGTGATGTGCCGGACGTCGCCCAGCCGGTACTCGCCCGTGACCACCGGATCCGGGCCCCCGCACGCGGCGGCCAGGGCCTTGGCCATGTCGCTGACGGTCCGCGGGTCGCCGCTGCCGACGTTGTACGCGGTGAACCCGCCCGGTGCGCCCGCCAGGGACTCCAGCGCTACGGCGTTGGCCGCGGCCACGTCCCGTACGTGCACGAAGTCCCGCCGCTGGCCGCCGTCCTCGAAGACGCGCGGCGCCTCGCCCCGCGCCAGCGCGGAGCGGAACAGTGCGGCGACCCCAGCGTACGGGGTGTCGCGGGGCATTCCCGGCCCGTACACGTTGTGGTAGCGCAGCGAGATCGCGGAGCCGCCGGTGGCCCGCGCCCACGAGGAGGCGAGGTGCTCCTGTTCCAGCTTGGTGGTGGCGTAGACGTTCCGCGGGTCCATCGGAGCGTCCTCCCCGACCAGGCCGGGTGCCGGCTCGGCGCCGCAGCGCGGGCAGCGCGGCTCGAACCGGCCGGCCGCCAGATCGGCCTCGGCGCGCGGGCCGGGCCGCACCACGCCGTGCGCGGCGCATGCGTACCGCCCCTCGCCGTAGACGACCATCGACCCGGCGAGGAGCAGCCGGCGCACCCCCGCCCCGGCCATCTCGGCCAGCAGGACCGCCGTACCGAGCCCGTTGGCCGATACGTACGCCGGTGCGTCCCCGAAGTCCTTGCCCAGGCCGACCTTCGCCGCCTGGTGGCAGACCGCGTCGACCCCGGCCAGGGCGTCCCGCACCTGGTCGGGGTCGCGTACGTCCCTTCCGTCCTCCGCGAGATCGAACACCACCGGGTCGTGGCCGCGGCCGGCCAGCTCGGAGACGATGTGCGAGCCGATGAAGCCCGCTCCTCCAGTCACAAGTACGCGCATGATCCGACGCTATGCCCCGGCCTGCCCGGACGGGCGCTCTCCCGGCCGCACGTCACGGATCCGTAAGACGTCTCGGATCCGTGGCAGGGTGGCCGGATGACGACCCACCACGAGCACTCCGCCGATCCCCGTCCGACCCCTGCCGGCCCCGCACCGTGGCCGGACGCGACCCGGGTCCCCGGAGATCTGCTCGCGGCGAAGACACGTGTTTACGATCCGTGCGGATTCACCTGTTCGCAGCCGGTTGCCGAGGCCGAGGGCGGCGCGTACGCCGCGCACGCGTTCACCCTGGACGGACGTGCCGTCCGGTTCCGCGCGGCCAAGACGACTCCCACCAAGGCCGGCCAGTTCGTCACCGTGTGGATGCGGTCCCCGCAGGGGCCCATCCGGCCCTTCGACACCGCGGACCGCGTGGACCTCTTCGTCATCGCCGGCCATGACGAGCACGGCTGCGGCCAGTTCGTCTTCCCGGTGGACGCGCTCCGCCGGCACGGCGTCGTATCGGTGGACGGTGCGGGCGGGAAGCGGGGCTTCCGCGTCTACCCGCCCTGGGTGGCCACCGCCAACCGCCAGGCCGACCGTGCCCAGGCCTGGCAGGTGGAGCACTTCCTCCACCTGCCGCAGGACGGCCCCGTCGACCTGGCCCGCGCCGTGGAGCTGTACCGCTCGTAGGGGCCCGGCTCAGCCGGTGGCGGAGGGCGAACGCGGCGGCGCCTCACGCTGGTGCGGAAGCGGGGGGAGCGCCGACGCCTGGAGGCCGTCGTGGTGGAGCGAGACCGTCCTGGTGGGCGCGGGGATCGAGATGCCCTCCGCCCGGAACCGCTCGTGCAGGCGCTTGATGAACTCGTGCTTGATCCGGTACTGGTCGCTGAACTCGCCGACGCCCAGGATCACCGTGAAGTTGATCCGGGAATCCGCGAACGTGTGGAAGCGGACCGCGCCTTCGTGGTCGGGGACCGCACCGTTGATGTCGGCCATGACGCTGTCGACCACGTCGAGGGTCACCCGCTCCACGTGCTCCAGATCGCTCTCGTACCCCACGCCCACCTGGACCAGGATCGACAACTGCTGCTCGGGCTGGGTGAAGTTGGTCATGTTCGTCCGTGCGAGACGGTTGTTCGGGATGATCACCAGGTTGTTCGAGAGGTTGCGGACCACGGTGTTGCGCCAGTTGATGTCGACGACGTACCCCTCCTCACCACTGCTGAGGCGGATGTAGTCACCGGGCTGCACGGTCTTCGAAGCGAGGATGTGCACGCCCGCGAAGAGATTGGCGAGGGTGTCCTGCAAGGCCAGGGCCACCGCCAGACCGCCCACGCCGAGGGCGGTGACCAGCGGCGCGATGGACACGCCCATGGTTTCGAGCGCGACGAGCACACCCATCACCAGCACCACGACCCGCGTGATGTTGACGAAGATGGACGCCGATCCGGCCACTCCGGACCGCGACCCCGCCACCGACTGGACGAGGCCCGCGACGACCCGGGCGGCACCGAACGTGGCGATGATGATCAGCACGGCGGAGAGGGACTGGTTCACGAACCCCAGGACCCGCGCCGTGAGCGGCAGCGTGGAAGCGGCCACGGCGGCGCCGGCGATGACCGCCGCCCAGGGGACGAGGGTGCGCAGCGCGTCGACGATCAGGTCGTCCCCGTTCCACCGGGTCCGCTCGGCGTGCCGGCCCAGCCAGCGCATCAGGGCGCGCAGCACCAGCCCGGCCAGGGCGCCCGCGGCCACCGCGATCCCGGCCACCAGCCAGTCGTGCAGGAGGAGTTCCCGGTTCAACGGACACCCTCCGCTCGGCGCCGGACCGGGGGAGTGGCGACGGGCCACGCGGGCCGTCGTATGAGGTGTGTCGTCACCTTGTCACCTGTCAGTTTGTCGTGCGTGGAGCCGCGTTCGGGCGCGTGTACGCATTCCGGAACGGGTTGCCATCCTGCCCCATGGCCCGAGGCCCCCCTGCACGCGGGCCGGTTTCAGCCGGCCGGAACCGTGGCCGTCGGCGTGTTCCAGCCGGAGACCCGGATCGCGGGCGCGGACCCGTGCAGGTCCGCCGTGCGGTAGGTCGCCGTGAGGGTGGCCGATTCGCCGGGCCAGAGGCTGATCTGGTTGTCGGACCACTGGACGGGCAGGACGGGGGTGTCCTTGCCGTCGACCAGGTGGAGGTCGGTCAGCAGGGCCGGGGTGTTCCCGGTGCCGGTGTTCCGTACGGTGACGACCGTGGTGGAGGTCGACGGCGCGTCCGCGCCCACGCGCGTCGTCGCCGTGGCGGAGACGGTCGCCTGCGCCATCGACCGGAGCCCGGTGAGATCGGCGTAGGCCGTGGTCGGCGTGTGGTACCAGTCGCTCTCCGTGTAGTCGAGGACGTCCCGGCGCGTCGAGAGCCAGTACACGTTGCGGCTCACCTCGCGCCCGGAGGCGTCGGTCAGGACCAGCCGCGCGAGATGGGTGGCGGACAGCCCGTCCACCGACGCCGGGAGGGTCAGCGCGGTGGCCTTCGCGCCGTTCCCGCCGACGGTCAGACCGGTCACCGTCCGGTCGTACTTCTGCGTCCCGTCGGTGTTGAACAGCGAAACCCGCGCGGTCAGCCCCGACACCGCCGCCGCACGGCGGTTGACGACGGCCACCGTCCGGTCGTCGTACGCATACTGGACGTGCAGCGGCTCGTTCGCCTTCTTCGCCCCGAAGTAGGCGCCGTTCTGGTCCAGGTAGCGGTCCACGAGCTGCCAGTGCAGCGAGGTCCAGCCGCTGTTGAACATCCAGTAGATCACCCCCGTCGACGGTTTCGAGGCGTCGGTGGCGTTGCGCGCGTACGCCTCGTACTGGGCGCGGACGTTCTCGTACTGGGCGAGCTGCGCCTTGGCGACGTAGTCCTCAAGGCTGCGCGGGGCTCCGTACCGGGCGCTCAGAGCGTCGTCGTACAGCTTGAGCGTGGCGTACGTGCGCGAGGGCGAGCGGTGGTACTGCGGCGCGGCCGGGTCCTTCCAGAGGGAGGTCAGCTCGGCCGGGGACATCATGCGGCGCAGGGTGTCGAGGGTGGGGATGTCGGGGCCCGCGCTGGTCTCGGAGTTGAAGCCCGTGGCCCCGCCCTCGCGCTTGTCGTACCAGTAGTTCGGCGGCACCCACTCGTACGGTCCCGGCATGCGCATCCCCGAGGCGCCGGTGAGCGGCGCCGACTTGGCGGAAGCTGCGGGGATCACGGGGGTGGGCCAGTCGGCGGCCTTCAGCGCCTCGACGTAACCCCGCTCGATTTCGGAGTTCGGGGCGAAATCGCTGCCGATGAGGAAGGAGATGACGCTGGGGTGATCGCGCAGGCGCGCGGCCTCGGCCGCCATCGAGGCCTTGGCGACGGGGTGGTCGGCCGCGGTCCAGCTCTCTCCGGCCTCGGTACCGTTGACCTCGCCCTCCCACTTGGTGCAGCACTGCCAGCCCGGCAGGGTGAGGATCCCGTACCGGTCGGCGAGGTCGAAGAACTCGTCCTGTTCGAGGTGCCCTTCCAGGCGCAGGGTGTTGAGGCCCAGGTCCCGTGCGTACGCCAGCCGGTCCTCCGAGTAGGTGGTGTCCCAGCGCAGCAGTGCGTCGGGGGACCAGCCGGCGCCGCGGATCAGCAGCGGCCGGCCGTTGACGGAGTACTGGCGGGCGCCGTCCTTGTTGAGCGGTGCCTGCACGCTGCGGATGCCGAAGCCGTGGTGGGCCCGGTCGGACACGGCCCCGGAGACGCCACCGGGACCGGCAGCGGCCCCGGCCCTGGCGCCGCCACCGGAGACCGTGACCGCCAGATCGAGCTCGTAGAGCTCTTGCGCACCCATTCCGGCGGGCCACCACACCCGCGGCCGGTCCAGGTGCAGCTGCGGCGTGTCGGCCGGGGTGAAGGCCACGGTCTTCGTCTCGTGGGCGCTCAGCGGCACCTCCCGCCGGAAGGCGATCCCCGACCCGATCGTGCCGGCCACCTCGGCGGTGACGGGCTCGGCCGATTCGTTGCGGACCTTCGCCTTCACGGTCAGGTCCGCGGAGGCGAGCGACGGCAGGGCGAGGCCGGTCAGCACGTGCGCGTCGCGCAGGGCGACGGGGCCGCCTCGCCGCACCAGCACGTCGCGGACGATGCCCATGTTCTCGTCGGGCGGCGGCTGCAGCCAGTCGAGCCAGCCCATGGTCAGGTTCTTGCGGGGATCGTTCGGCTTGATCCGGAAGGCCACCGCGTTGGCGCCCGCCCGCACCAGCTCGGTGACGTCGAGCTCGTGGTGCGTGTACGCGCCGGCCACCGCGGACGCCGTGGCGACCTGCTTGCCGTTCACGAACACGTCCGCCGCGGAGACGACCCCGCTGAAGTCCAGGTACGTGCGCGAGGAGGTGTCGGCCACGGTGAACTCCGCCCGGAACCACCAGGGAACGGCGAAATCGGCGGCCGGGATGCGCTTCTGGTCGGTGGAGTGGAAGGGGTCGGGATGGGTGCCGTCCGCGACCAGGGCGGCCAGCACGGTGGAGCGGGGCCCGGCCGGGTGCCAGCCCGCCGTCCGGTAGCCCGGGGCGGAGACCAGGGCCGCCGCGTCGGAGACGTCGGCCGTGGAGCGGATGGCGTACCCGGACAGGGGCGTGGTGCTCCCCGGTGTCGCGGGGACGGCGGTCACCGCCGGAACGCGCGCCGCGCGGGGGGAGGGAGCCGCGGCCGGAGCGCCGGCGAGGAGCGCGCCCAGGAGGCCGAGCACGGCCAAGGCCGAGGCTTCCCAACGGACGGTTCGGACGGGGGAGGGGAACACGGTGTCTCCGGGAGGGCTCAGGCGGCGAGGGCGGAGGTGATCACGAGGGGTGGTTCGGCGCGCTCCGCGGTCCACGGATGGCGGTCCACGAGACCCGGGTCGGCCAGCGCCAGCGCCTCGTCCACGGTCGGCCGGCGCTGGGTGATGTCGCGGAAGCGGGCGCTCCCGAGGAGGAGCGGCAGCCGGTCGACGGGCCAGGCGTGGTTGCGCACCTCCTGCCAGGTGCCGTCCGTGCGCAGCAGCCGCAGCGGCATCTCCTCGCCCGGTTGGTACGAGGCGCCCTCGGCGCCCACGCGCAGCGAGGTGTACTCAAGGTCCGTGCAGGCGGGGTCGGTGGACAGCAGGACGAGCGGGGCTCCGGGCCGCAGCAGACGGCGCACCTCGGCGAACACCCCGAGCAGGGCCTCCTCGGTCGGCAGCGAGGCCAGGACGTGATTGCACATCACCGCGTCGGCGCACCCGTCGGGCAGGCCCGTCACCCGGCCGTCCCTGACCAGGTGGAACTCCGCCACATCCGGCGCCGTGCTCCGGGCCAGCGCCAGCATCTCGGCGGACGTGTCCACCCCCAGCACCCGCGCGCCGAGCACCCGCGCCGCCCGGTCGGCCACCGCGCCGGGCCCGCACCCGTAGTCCACGAGCACCTCGTCCGCGCCGATCCGGCGGGACAGGGCCTCGAAGACGAACGGATAGCCGAGCAGCCAGTCCGTGGCCGCCTCCACCGCCGCGAACGCCTCTGCCCCGGCAGGCCCCGACCAGGCGCCGCTCTCTTCCTCATGTCCCGCTGACCCGTTGTTCGCAGCTCCCCACTATCGGCCCGGCGGGGCGGGCGGCGGTTGCGGCGCGCCCGCGCGCCACCCCGACGGCGACGGTCGGCCAAGTGGGGCGAGTGCGGTGCTCCCCCGGGGCGGCTGATGTTTCCGGCCGCGCGAGCCGGGCAGTGTGGTGGGCTCCGGCCCCCGAACGACGCGAAAGGCAGCACGCCATGACCTCGCCTGTCGGCAGCGAGCCGCTTCCCAACGCCCGCGAGCTGTTCGACATCCCGGACGGCATCGCCTACTTCAACACCGCCAGCGTGGCACCGACGCTGCGCACCGGCCTCGTCGCGGGCGAGGCCGCCCTGCTCAAGCGCGCCCAGCCCTGGCGGCTCCTGGGCCCCGACTGGTTCAGCGGGGCGGAGCGGCGCCGAGCCCTGTTCGGGGCCCTCATCGGGGCCACCGCCGATGACATCGCCCTCGTACCGGCGACCAGCTACGGGTTCGCGGTGGCCGCCGCCAACCTTACGGCGCGGCCCGGCAGCCGGGTCCTGGTCCTCGACGGCGAGTACCCGTCCGGGATCTACACCTGGTGGCGGTTCGCCGAGCGTACGGGGGCCTCGATGCTCACCGTCCGGCGCGAGCCGGGCCAGACCTGGACCGAGGCCGTCCTCGGTGCGCTCGACGACAGCGTGGCCGTGGTCTCGGTGCCCCGGGTGCACTGGACCGACGGCGCCCTGCTCGATCTGGACCGGATCGCCGAAGCCACCCGGGCCGCCGGCGCCGCCCTGGTCATCGACGCCAGCCAGTCGGTCGGCGCGATCCCCATCGACATGCGCACGCTGCGGCCCGACTTCCTCGTCAGCGTCGGCTACAAGTGGCTGCTCGGCCCCTTCGGGCTCGGCTACCTGTACGTGGCCCCGGCCCATCAGGAGGGGCGGCCGCTGGAGGAGAACTGGATCGTGCGCAAGGACTCCGACGACTTCGGGCGGCTCGTCGAGTACCGCACCGCGTACCAGCCCGGAGCCCGCCGCTTCGACGTGGGCGCGCGCACCGCCTTCGAGCTCACCCCCATGGCACTCGCCGCCCTGGAGCAGCTGGCGGCCTGGACCGTCCCCCGGATCGCCGTCACCCTGGCGGCCACCACGGCCCGCATCGCCTCGGCGGCGCGCGAGCGGGGCCTTCCCGTCCCCTCGCCGCGCGGCCCGCACATGCTCGGCATCACGGTCCCCGAGGGGCTCCAGAAGCGTGTGGTGGCGGCGTTGGAGGAGGCGGACGTGTTCGTCGGGGCGCGCGGCTCGGCCATCCGCATCAGCCCCCACCTCCACACCACCGGCGCCGACATCGAACAGCTGCTGACCGCGCTGGACGCCGCACTGAACCGGTGAGGGTGTCGTGCGGGAGGGTCTGTGCGTAGGATTCCCACGTCCCATCGCACCTTGAACGCAGCTGTCCGCAAAGCGAGTTCGGAGGTCATGTTGAGATCACACAAGCGTGTCGCCCATCGATTGGCGGTTCTTGCCGTGGGCCTGGCGGCCGTGCTGGCCGCGCCCGTCGGCTCCTCGGCCGTGGCCGCCGCGCAGCCCGCGGTCACCACGGTGGCCGCTGCCCCGGTGGTGGCCTTCCCCGGCAATCAGGTCAACTATCAGTACGACAGCGTCCGGCTGCAGATGTCCGCCAACGGCGGCGCCACCCCGTACTCCTGGTCGGCGGCCAGCCTGCCGACGGGCCTCACGATCAACGCCTCGACCGGGCTGATCTCCGGGCTGCTGCGCGGCAGTGGGACCCGCACCGTGACGGTCACCGCGAAGGACGCGGCGGGTGCCACGGGTTCCACGACGTTCACCTGGCGCGTGATCCGCGACGCCTGCCCCCGCTGCTGACCCGCCGTCGCTGAGCCCCGCGTCGCGGGCGGGCGGCGCCGGCGCACACCGCCGCCCGCCTGCGACACCGGCCGCCCCCGGAAACCATCCGTGCGCCCCGCGGCGTCCCTGCGGGGGGAGGGGGTGGCGGTCATGCCAGAGGCAGAGCCGAGGGTGTCGGGGCTTGCCGCGCTGGTGCCCGTCGTGGCGGCCGCGGCGCTGTACGGCTGGGCGCACTGGTGCTACGCCGGTGCCTCGGCGCCGTCCGGCACGATCGCCCTGGCGGGCGGAGCGGTCCTGATCGTCGGCGCCGCGGTGCTCTACTTCGTGTGCGTCGGCGGGAGCCGGAGCCTCTTCGGGGCGCTCTTCCTGGCCCTGGGGCTGCTGCTCACCGTGGCGGCCACGGATCAGGCGGCGTCGCGAGCGGAGGTCGCCCCGTGCGTCGTGCGCGAGGTGCAGGAGCAGAAGACGAGCTCGGCCGGGGAGGGCCTCCCGGGCGAGAGGATCGTCTACCGCCACGTACTGAACTGCCCCGGCGGCTACCCCGCCGAGCTCACGGACGGCCGGCGCCTCGCGGCCGCTGGCGGGGAGATCCGTGTCGCCTACGACCCCCGGCACCGGGTGTCACCGGCGCCGGAGGGCGCGAGCTCGCCCTGGGCGCGGTGGTCCTGCTCGCCCTGAGCGCACTGGTCGCCGCCGCCGGCCCCTTCCGGGACCAGTAGGCCGGCTGTTACGGCTTCGGGGGTACGTAGAACCCGGTCGTCGCCCGCGTCGCCGCGGCCACGGCCGCCTCGGACTCCCCGGAGGCGGTGTGGGCCCGGCCCCAGGCCTCGCTGCTGCCCGTCATGAACTCCCGGGCTTCGTCCGAGGCCATCCACGCGACGGCCTCCGAAGGGTGGACGGAATTGCCCTCCAGGTGCATCCCGAGACCCAGCACCGTGAGGTCCCAGCCGACACCGACCGCCCCGGGCCCGTACTGGTCCCAGAACTCCGGCTGCACCACCGCCACGTGTTCCAGCTCGAAGACGGTCCGCTCCGCTCCCTCGGAAGCCAGCCGCAGCTCCACCTCGCTGAACCCCGGCGCCTGCCCCATCACCCAGCTCACACGGAGCAGCTTCGGCGGCTCGCAGCGCAGGATCTTCCCGCCCGCGTTCCCCTCCGTCTGGTAATGCCCGCCCTCTCGCAGGTCACCGCTGACCGGGAGGAACCACCGGCCGAGCCGGTCCGGGCTCGTACAGGCCTCCCACACGTCCTCGACGCCCGCCGGGTACGTACGGCGCAGGAGTACGGTCCGCGCCTCCTCACCGCCCGCTTCGCGGCGGCCGACCTCGCGGTGGATGTCGTTGATCTGTCCCACGATGTCGCTCATCGCGCCTCTCCTCGCTCTTGTTCCCGCCGCTCGCGGCGGCCCCGCGCGAGCTCCGTGCCCAGCGCGTCCAACCGCTGCTCCCAGAAGCCGCGGAACCTGTCCAGCCAGGCGTCGACCTCGCGCAGCGGATCGGCCTGGACCGCGTACAACCGTCGGGTCCCTTCCGCCCGCACGACGGCGAAGCCGCTCTCGCGCAGCACCCGCAGGTGCTGCGACACGGCGGGCTGAGAGATCCCGAACTCTTCCCGGATCACCTCGCTGACGGCGCCGGACGGCTGCTCGCCGGCTGCGAGCAGCTCCAATATCCGGCGCCGTACGGGGTCTCCGAGTACGTCAAAGGCGTGCACACCCGCCACTGTGCCACCTCCCACTTATATAAGCAAGGACTTATATATCGGCCCGGAGGCCGACGCCCCGGCGATCGGGTGAATCCGCTTCCCCGGTGGACGCGCCACCGCGGTCCGCCGGGCGGCCGGGTGACGTGGCCGGTACGGTCCGGTTCGGTTCGACGCATCGAGGACGAGGAGGGCCGGACGTGCCCATCGCAACCGTCAACCCCGCGAACGGCGAGACGCTCAAGACCTTCGACGAGCTGGACGCCGGGCAGATCGAGCAGCGCCTGGCGGCCGCCCACGCGGCCTTCCGGAGCCACCGCACCACGGGGTTCGCGGAGCGGGCCCGCCTCCTCGACCGCGCGGCCGACCTGCTGGACCAGGACCGTGACGACATCGCCCGCACGATGACGATCGAGATGGGCAAGCCGATCGCCGCCGCCCGGGCCGAAGCGGCGAAGTGCGCGAAGGCCATGCGCTGGTACGCGCGCAACGCCGAGCGGCTGCTGGCCGACGAGCACCCCTCGCAGGCCGACGTCGCGGACGCCGGAGCCTCCCGCGCCCGGGTCCACTACCGGCCACTGGGCGTGGTCCTCGCCGTGATGCCGTGGAACTTCCCCCTCTGGCAGGTGGTCCGCTTCGCCGCGCCCGCCCTGATGGCGGGCAACGCGGGGCTGCTCAAGCACGCGTCGAACGTGCCGCAGACCGCGCTCTACCTGGGCGACCTCTTCCGGCGCGCAGGCTTTCCCGAAGGGGTGTTCCAGACGCTGCTGGTATCCTCCCGGGCCGTCGAGGGCATCCTGCGCGATCCCAGGGTCGCGGCGGCGACGCTCACCGGGAGCGAGCCGGCCGGCCGGGCTGTCGCGGCGGTCGCCGGGGACGAGGTGAAGAAGACCGTCCTGGAGCTGGGCGGCAGCGACCCGTTCGTGGTGATGCCGTCGGCCGACGTCGAGCGGGCCGCGGCGGTCGCCGTCACCGCCCGGGTGCAGAACAACGGCCAGTCCTGCATCGCGGCCAAGCGGTTCCTCGTACACGCCGACGTGCACGAGGAGTTCACGCGCGCCTTCACCGCCCGCATGGCCGCGCTGACCGTCGGCGACCCGCTGTCCGAGTCCACGGACGTCGGGCCGCTCGCCACCGAGCAGGGACGCGCCGACGTGGAGGAGCTCGTCGAGGACGCCGTGGGCCGCGGGGCGACGGCCCTGTGCGGCGGGCGGCGGCCGCAGGGCCTGCCGGAGGGTCTGGCGCGCGGCTGGTTCTTCGAGCCGACCGTCCTGACCGGGATCACTCCCGCGATGCGCATCCACCGCGAGGAGGCGTTCGGGCCGGTGGCCACCGTGTACCGGGTGCGTGACCTGGACGAGGCGGTCGAGCTCGCCAACGACACGCCCTTCGGCCTGAGTTCCAACGTCTGGACCCGCGACGAGGCGGAACAGGAGCGCTTCGTACGGGACATCGAGGCCGGCGGCGTCTTCTTCAACGGCATGACCGCCTCCCACCCGGCCCTTCCCTTCGGCGGTGTGAAGCGCTCGGGGTACGGGCGTGAACTCTCGGGCCACGGCATCCGCGAGTTCTGCAACACGACGACGGTGTGGCACGCGGCCGAGCCCGGCAACGGCGCCTAGGGAGTGTCGTCAAAGTGGCGTCGGCCAGACGGGACTTTGACGACACGACCCTGGCCCGGCCGGGGGTCAGGACGGGGCGTTCGCCCAGCCGTGTTCCAGCAGGTCGAACACCTCGTGCAGGGCCTTCCGGGGCTCCGCGCGGCCGCGGACCAGGCTCGGGCTCTCCATGACGAAGCGGGCCAGCGCGGCCGTGCGGACATCGCCCTCGGGGACGCCGGTGGCCTCGGCGAGGGCGGCGATCAGGGCCTTCTCGTGCCGCAGCCACATCCGGTGCATGTACTCCTGCAGGGCGGGGGCCGAGTCCACCAGCGCCGTGAACCTGGTGAACTCCGGGGTGTCCTGGCCGACCACCATGGCTGTGTCCGTCAGGTGGTCGCGCAGGGCGTGCAGGACGGACCGGCCGGGGGCCCGGTCCCGCACGGCCGCGACCAGCGCGGCCTCCCTGCCCTCCTCCTGGTCGAAGACGAGGGCCTCCTTGCTCGGGAAGTGCTTGAACAGGGTCGTCACCGCCACGTCCGCCGCCTCGGCCACGTCCCTGACGCCCACGGCATCGAAGCCGCGCTCCGTGAAGAGGCGCAGGGCGGCGTCCGCCAGCGCCTTGCGCGTCTGGGCCTTCTTGCGCTCGCGGCGCCCCGTCGTCTCGCTCATGCGGGCCATCCTATCGCGTGAGGACTAGCCGCTAGTCAAGGACATCCGTTGCACCTTTGAAGCGCGCAGGGTCAGACAGGTCATCGGCCGCGGGCGCCGCACGCCCCGGGTTTCACTCCGGCATCGGGGGTAGGGCCAACCGTGCGGGACGGGGCCAGGGACGTCGGCGCGGAACCGGAGGCGTGGTGGAACCGGAGATGAAGGAGCTGATGGGGCCTGGTGTCCGGACGAGGCGGCTCGGCCTGTCCGGCGCCGCCACGGCGGTCGGGCGGTGCCGAGCCTTCTGTCGCGGCGCGATCGAGGACTGGGCCTGGCCCGAACCGGAACACCCCGGCGGACCGACGGACGGGCAGCGGGACGCCGTCGTCGTCGACGTGCTGCTGCTGGTCTCCGAGGCCGTGACCAACGCCGTCAGGCACGGCGGAGGCCCTACGGAGCTCGCGCTGATGCTCGGCCCCGCCGAACCCGATGCCGCGATCCGGCGTGCGGGAGACCTGCGGATCGAGGTCAGCGACGCCGGCCGTGCGCTGCCGCGGACCCGGGCCCGGGCCCGGGCCCGGGCCCAGACGGTGCCGGGGTTGCCCGGCGGATACGGCCTGATGGTGATGGAGCTGCTGGCCAGGCGCTGGGGAGTGATGCCGCGGGAGGGCGGGAAGACCGTCTGGTTCGAGGTGGCGGCCCCGGTTCCGGCCCGCCCGCCGGGGACACGTCCCTGTTGACGCGGTAGCGCGCGGCACCTGCGTCTGACCCGGATGGGTCAGGGTGAACGCGCCGTTCCCCGGACGAAGGGCGCGGAGGTGCGAAGTTGCCCGTGGCGGTCGCCGACACGGCCGTCACCTCCCCTCCCGCCCCCGGATGTCCGAGGAGCCGGCCATGGTCCCGCGTCCCCCGCCGCACGTGACCGCGCCCGCCGGTCCCGGGCGGCGTTCACTGCTGCTGGGGACGGCCGCCTGGTGTGCGGCCGCGGCCGGGTGCGCGCGGGACGCGGGGCCGTCGGCCGCGAGTCCGCCCGCCGCAGGCGTACGTACGCCCGCCGGGGTACGTACGCCCCCCGGGTCCGCGCGCGCCACCGCCTCGGCGTCCGCACCCCCGGTGACACTTCCCGCCGCGGTTCCCTGGCGGCCGGGGCCGGGCGAGATCGAGCCCGCTGCCAAACTCGCCGCCGTACGGCTCGTCGAGGCGCTCGGGACCTGGCCGGCTGGCCGGGGCGGCCCGCGCAGCGCCGCGGCAAGAGCGGCGGCGCTGGGCATCCCCGCGCCCCTGGCCGCCGAACTGGCGGCCGAGGCGGGGCCGCTGACCCCCGCGGCGGACCAGGCGGTCGTCCGCGTGATCGACGCCCAGTACGGCGGGCTCCTGCCCGGAACGGCGAGCGTCCTGGTCCCCTGTGCCCAGTCCACCCGGACCGGCTCCGCCGTCCGCGAGGGCGGAACCACGGTCGACGTCCGCCTCCAACGCACCTCCGCGGGCTGGGCCGTCACCGCACTGCACCCCGGGCGCCCGGGGCCCGCGGCCCCCCTCGGCGCCCCGGCGCGGGCCGTGCTCGCCCGGCCCCGGATCGAGCTGCCTCCCGCCTCGGCCGCGGACGTCCGCAGCGGCGCGGTGCACGAGAGCGTGCTGCGCGCGATGCTCCGCCTCGCGGACACCTACCGGATGTCGGTCAGCGTGGTGCGGTCGGGACACCCGGTCAACGTGTTCGGCACAGGCCGGCCGAGCGATCACCCGGTCGGCCGGGCCTTCGACGTCTGGGCCGTCGACGGCCATCCCGTCGTCGACCCCGCGACACCGCGGAGCCTCGTCACCGCGTTCATGCGCGCCGCCGCTGCCGCGGGCTCGTACAACGTCGGCGGCCCCGTGCGACTTTCGGGCGGAACCCGCCCGAACCAGTTCTTCTCCGACCCGGCGCACCACGACCACGTACACATCGGTTTCGCCACCTGAAGCCGCCGCGCCCCGGCACAAGGGTGAACACGCCCGGGTTCCGGGCCGGATGCTTGTAGCATTCCTGCCCATGTCGAAGCCTGACGACCTGCTCGTCGCCATCGCTGCCGCTGTGGAGTCCCAGCAGACCAATCAGATGTCGTTGACCGTCCTGGTACACGGCGCCGTCATCACCGGCCGCCTCGCTCCCGAGAGCGCGTGGCGCCGGCGGGTGGCCGAGGTCCTGGCGGACTCGGACCGGCTCGGTACGTTCGCCGGCCTGTTCATGGACGCCGAAGGCGGCGGTACCGCGCGCAAAGCGCCACCGCCGCCCTCCTACCTGCACTTCCACGTCGCCCGGATCCTCCAGGGCACCGTGGGCATCCCCGAGACCGGCGGGATGTACCGGATCGCGATCAAGGACGTCAGCGCCTGGACGATGGGCGACTTCAGCTACTCGGAGGCCGACTGACACACGGAGGCCGACTGAACCGCTGCGCCATCCGGGCGAGTGGGCGGCAAGCCGCCGGACGGGGCGGCGTCTCCCGGGGCAATGTCGGTCGCGGGCCGGCCGGGACCGGCCGGCCGAGGCATGTGCCACGGGACGGGAGAATCACATGGGGCAGCGGAACAAGCAGGCTCTGACGGTGATGGCGATGGCTGCCCTGGGGGCGGGGCTGCTGCTCCAAGGGGCGCCGGCGGCCGCGGCCCTGCAACCGGCCACGGCACGACCGGTGCCGGGCGAAGCCCCGTCGGCCGCCCCCGCCCCGTCCGTCGAGGCCGCCGGGAACGCGCACGTCCAGGGCGTCGTGGTCAGCCGCGTGGCCCTGCACGTACGGGCCAGGGCGACGACCTCGGCGACGGTCCTCGGCTCGCTGGACCCGTTCGAGAAGGTGGAACTGTCCTGCCAGGCCAAGGGCTCCACGGTGGAGGGCAACAACATCTGGTACCGGCTGCACGGCGAGCCCGGCTGGGTCTCGGCCCGCTTCGTGCACAACTACACGCCGGTCCGGTGGTGCTGACGGGAAGCGCCGCCGCTCGGACCGGCAAGACACCCACTAGTCCTCCGCGGGCGAGCGGTCGCGCCACAGCCGGCTGAACCGCAGCCGCGGACGCAGCGCCCGCTGTGCGCGCGAGTGCCGGTCGAGCTCCTCCACGAGCCGTTCGGAGCGCTTCTCCACGCCGAGTTCGTCCAGTACCCGGTCGGCTTCCGCGAGCAGGGCCCCGTACAACTGCCACGTCCCGGAGCGCGCCCGCGCCTCCTCGCGCAGGAGCCGCGCGGCGCGCTCGCGGCTGACCCGCGCCGCCGCGAGCTCCTGCGTCAGCCGGGCCTCCGCCTCCTCGGCGCTCGCGCTGATCTGCGCGGTGATCAGTACGGCGAAGTTCTCGACGGCGCTCGCCATGTGCGCGAACAGCTCCCGCAGCGCCTCCGCGAGGTGGTCGTGGAACAGCGGGCCGTCCGTACGCGTCTTGGCGAGGTCGGTCAGCGTACGGCAGCAGACGCGCAGGACCACCGCGCAGATCTCCAGGGTGTCCAGTCCCGTACGGAGCACGAGGCGGAAGAGCAGCCCTTCCTTCACCCGCGGGTTGAGCCGCAGGCTGTCCTCGGCCTGCCGCAGCGCCGCGTCCACGCCCGCGATGTCGTTGTCCAGCCGCCGCGCCTCGTGCAGCCGGGCGGCCGCCTTCTCCACCGGGGTGTGCTCCGCCAGCTCGTCGCCGAGGTGCACCAGCAGGTCGCGCATGCGGCCGGCGAGCGAGGTGATCGCCTCGCTCGCCGGTGCCACCCATACGGGCGGCGCGAGGAAGACGTTGAACAAGAGCCCCACGACCGCGCCGATCAGCGTCTCCAGCACCCGGTCCCAGGCGGTGGCCGCCACCTGCGTCACGCCGAGCACCAGCATCGCGCTGATCGCGACCTCGGGGACGAACTCGTCGACCCGTACGAGGTGTCCCACGACGAGCGAGGTCAGGATGACCAGCCCCAGGCTCCACCAGGTGAGGCCCACGAGGGTGCTGAACCCGATGGCGACGAGGACACCCGCGACGACCGAGTTCACCCGGCGGATGCCGGTGGTGAGGGTGGTGTAGAGGGTGACCTGTACGACGAGCAGCGCCGTGAGCGGCGCGGTCAGCGGCGCCGGCTCGCTGCTCAGCCAGAGCGCGACGACATAGGACACCACGGCCGCCGCCGTCGAGCGGACGGCCTGTACGACGACGGGCTCACGGCGGCGGCTGACGAGGGTTCGTACGGTGACGATGACTTCCGGCATACGTGCCAGCCTTCCCGGACTCGGCTGCACCACGCGTCACACGGATCAAGACGGCACCACCGTACGCGAGGCGGTTCACCCCGGCTTCCCTCCGCTGCTCACCGGCCGCGCCCCCTACCCCGTACGGCCCAAGCCGTCTTCCCACCCCGGCGGCCCGGCCTCGGAGCCGGTCGCGCGGCCCCGGGCTAGGGTGGTTCGGGGGGAGGTCGAGGGAGGTCGGAGCCGGTGTCGACGTCAAGCCATGAGGTGTTCGGGGCGCCGTGCTGGGTCAGCCTGATGACCGGCGACCTCGAGGCCGCGCAGCAGTTCTACGGGGCCGTGCTCGGCTGGGGGTTCCGCCCCACCCGCCTCGGTGAGGGGTTCTCCGTCGCGATGCGCGACGGCGCGCCGGTCGCCGGCATCGGCGGGCTGGCCCGGCGCCTGGGGGTCCCGGTGGCATGGACCCCGTACTTCGCCGTCGACGACGCGGACGTCACCTCCGCCCGGGTGCGCGAGCGGGGTGCCACGATGGGGGTCGGCCCGCTGGCCTTCGGGACCGGACGGGCCGCGCTCGCGGCCGACCCCGACGGCGCGGTCTTCGGGTTCTGGCAGGGCGAGGTGAGCCCGGACTGGACGGCGCATCCCGGCGGCGCCGCCGCCTGGCTCGAACTGCGCACCCGGGACGCGTTCGCGGCGGCCGTGTTCTACGGCGAGGTCCTCGACTGGGCGTGCGAGCGCACCGGGTGCTGCGACGTCTCGTTCGAACACGACCACGTCGTGATCCGACGCGGCCGCGACACCGTCGCCGTGATCAGCGGCGGAGCCGTCGAAGAGGCCCCGGACCCGCAGGTCCGGCCGCGCTGGCACGTCCACTTCGACGTGCCGGACCTCGAAGCCGCGGTGGAGACCGCGACCCGGCTCGGCGGCCGCACCGTCTCACCCGTCCACACCACGCCCACCAGCCGCCGGATCACCCTGGCCGACCCGGACGGCGCGCTCTTCACGATCGTGTCGATCGAGAGCGCGCCGCGGGCCGGCCGTTAGCGGGGTCCTAGCCGCGGGCGGCGAAGGCCTTCGTGAAGGCCAGCGGTTCCTGGACTATGGACGAGCAGGTCGCGTCGGCGGAGTTCTTCGCACCGCCCGGGCACTGCTTGTCACGGGCGCCGGACCACATCGCGAGCCAGCCGAGGCCCTTGGAGCGGGCGAAGTCCACGAGCTGCTTGGCGTCGTCCACGGTGAAGACCTCGGTGGAGACGTCGTTGACGCCGATCATCGGGGTCACGGCCACCGTCTTCCACGCCGCGGCGTCGCTCAGGCCCAGTACGCCCTTGATCTGCGCCTGGGTGGCGGTGGCCGCCTGGATGGCGTAGCCGCCCATGTCCCCGCTGTAGGCCGGGCCGTAGTCCATCGCCATGATGTTGACGGCGGACACCGCCACCCCGTTCCGCTTGGCGTTGGCGATCAGGTCGACGCCCGGCTGTGTCAGGCCCTCCGGCATCACGGGCAGGGTGAAGGAGACGTCGAGCCCGGGATGCGACTTCTGCAGCTGCGCGATGGCCTGCGCGCGCCGGGTGTTCGCCGCGGTGTCGGGCAGGGCCGCGCCCTCGATGTCGAAGTCGACCTTGGTCAGCCGGTACGTGTCCACCACCTTGCCGTACGCGGCGGCGAGGTCGCCGGGGGAGCCGCACGCCAGGCCCAGCTCGGAGCCTGCCGCGCCGCCGAACGACACCCGGACGTCCCCGCCCTTGCCGCGCAGGGCGGAGATCTGGGAGGCGACCCGGTCGTCCCCGAGGGCCGTGACCCCGCCCCACAGGGGGGAGCAGCCGCCGCCGGAGGTGATGAAGGCCAGGTTGAACTCCTTCACCCCCGTCCGGGCCGCCGTGTCCAGCAGGTCGAAGGCCGGGTAGAGCGAGGTGTCCACGTACGGTGCGAACCCGGCCGGCGTGCCGCCGCCGCCCGGGGGCACGGTCACGGTCGGTGTCGGTGTCGGTGTCGGCTTCGACGTCGCTGTCGCCGTCGCCGTCGGTGCGGTGGTGGCCGTCGCGGTGGGTGCGGCCGTCGGTGCGGTGGTGGGCCGGCCGCTCGGGCTGGGCGTCGGCCCGGTGGCCGGTGAGCACTTCTCCTTGTTGATGAGGCATCCGGTGGGAGCGCCCGGGTTCCCGCTCGCGTTGGTCACGAACCCGACGGTGACAGTGGCGCCGGCCGCGAGACCGGCCGTGTCCCAGCGGGGCGGCTTGACCGTCACGTGCTGCCCGCTGACGGTGTGTTCGCCGTTCCAGAGGGAGGCCAGGGAGGTGCCGGCGGGCAGGTCGAACTCGAGGGTCCAGTCCTTGAGCGTGCCGCCGCCGTTGTTGGTGACGACGTACTGACCGGTGTAGCCGGTGGTCCAGCTGCTCGCCTTGGTGAAGGTCGCGCCGACCGATGCGGCCTGTGCGGTACCGGTCAGCACCACGGCGGTGCCCGCGACGGCCGCCGCGACGGCCAGGGCCGCGGCCGCCCTGGTCTTGGCACTCGTCGTACGGCGATGGGAATGGCCAGCCATGAGGACCTGCCTCCGTGCTCGGGGGATGGGGGTTCGAGCAGCACGCTAGCGACCACAAAACGGACGAATGTGCGGTTCGGTCTCCACTCCCGCGTTCTTGAGGCCGCCTTAAGGAACGGATCGGAGAGGGTTAATGACCACGGCGCGGTGGGGCGTACCCGCGGTCCGTCACCCCGGCCGTCGACGTAAGACTTTCGTCATCCGCGGATCCTGGCCCCGGCCGGCCGGCCGCATTTGAATGTGAGGGAACGGAACGACGAAGAGGGGCTGCCATGACGGGGACGACGACGGGCGCGGTGTCGGGGAGGCGCCGGCGCCGCCGAGTGCTGGCCGGGGTGCTGATCACGGCGGCGCTGGTGCTGGGAGCCGGGCTGTACTGGGCCCAGCCGTGGAAGCTCTGGCAGAACTCCACCGTCAACGAGGCGCTGCCCACCGCCGCCGCCGCCTCGGCTCCAGGCTCCTCGCGGCCGGGAGCCGCCCCGGCGCCGGTTGCGCGGACCGTCTCCCAGGGCTCCCTGATCAGTCACGAGCACAGCACCACCGGCACGGTGAAGCTCATCGAGCTGCCCGACGGCTCGCGCACGCTCCGCCTGGAGAACCTCGACACCAGCAGCGGCCCCGACCTGCGCGTGTGGCTCACCGACGCGCCGGTGAAGGAGGGCGCGGACGGCTGGTTCGTCTTCGACGACGGCAAGTACGTGAGCCTGGGCAAGCTCAAGGGCAACAAGGGCGACCAGAACTACGAGATCCCGGCCGGTGTGAATCTCGCCGACTACTCCAGCGTCACCATCTGGTGCGACCGCTTCGACGTGTCCTTCGGCGCGGCGGCACTCCAGGCCGCCTGACCGGCTCAGGCGATCCGGGCGGCCCCCCGCCGGGCCGCCACCCGTCCGCCCGACGTGCCGTCACCCGGCACGCGACCGACGGGCGTCAGGGTCGGGGCATGAAGATCGCGCTCACCGCCCTCCTCGCGGCCGCCACGCTCACCCTGACGGGGGCCGCTCCCGCACCCGCGCCCGCCGAACCCCAAGCGCCTGCCTCCCGTACGGTGTCCGCCTGGCTGCCCTGGTGGAACGTCGAGACCGGCTACCAGGACGCCCGGGCGCACGCCGACCAACTCCACACCGTCAGCCCGTTCTGGTACGCCGCCTCCTCCGCGACCGCCGTCGACGGCGAGACGGGGGCGGGGAACCGCCGGATCATCGACGGCCTGCGGGCCAAGGGCGTCAAAGTCGTCCCCACCGTCACCGAAAGCCTCGACGCCCCCGCGATGGCGGCCCTGCTGGGCGATCCGGCCCGCCGCGCCGCGCACGTGGACGCCCTGATGGCCGTCGCCACGAGCCGCGCCTACGAAGGACTCGACCTCGACTACGAGCGGATGACCGAGACCGGGGACGCGGCACTGCGCGAGCGGGTCCGCACCGGCTACAACGCGCTGACCACCGAACTCTGCGCCCGCCTGCACGCCTTGGCCAAGCAGTGCGTGATCACGGTCATGCCCCGCACCCGCGACGCGGGAACGGCCTTCGACTACGCCCACCTGGGATCCGTCGCCGACCGGCTGCGCATCATGGGCTACAACCTCCACAACGCCCTGGAGGCACCGGGCCCGCTCTCCTCCCTGGCCTGGTACGAGGAGTTCCTCACCTACGCCACCGCCAACGCCCCGCGCGACAAGCTGGAGGTGGCCCTGCCCGCCTACGGCTGGAACTGGACGGTCGGCTCCACCGCCCGCGCGAAGCACGTCACGACCCAGGAGGCCGAGGCCCTGCGCCGGTCGGTGGGCGCGCCCTACACGTACGACACCGCTTCCGGCACCCCGCACTTCACGTACACGGACGACGCCGGCGAACGCCACGAGGTCTGGTACCAGGACGCCCGTGGCACGGCCGCCCACCTGGCCGTGCTCACCCGCTTCGGAGTCCGTGCCCCCGGCCTCTGGGCCCTGGGCTTCGAAGCCCCCGACCTGTGGCCCGCGCTGGCCGCGCGGTGATCCACTCCCCGCGCCGGTGCCAGGCCTCCCGGGTGAAGCGGGTCAGGGCGACGAGGCCCACTCCGGGTCCGACTGCTCGTCCAGCCAGGTCTGGGCATGCGCCACGAACGCCTCCCGCATGTCCTGCGGCAGCTCGTCCCACATGCCGGGCCCCATCGAGACCTCCTCCACGAACAGCCGGGCGCCCGGCCCGTCCTCTCCCTTGCGCAGGTGATCCAGCCCGAGCACGACCGACGGGTGGTCCGGCGCCTGTGCGTGCGCCCGTGCCCGCGCAGAAGTGACGATCCGGTCTCGGATGCGGTGATCACCGTTGCTTCCGGCGCCGACCGCCCGTTTGGCGGTCATGGAAGCAGCTTCTACGCGTCCAGTCGTGTCCCCGGATTTTTCTTTCGCAGAGCTCAGCGGCGCGTACTGGATCGACTCGGACCCCTCCCTCCACGGCACGGAGGAGTGCGCCCACTGCACCCTCTTGCGTACGGCGGGCGGTGAGACCCCGGAGTTACGGGAGGACACGGCGGCGGACGGCGCCTGCGGGGGCATCGGCTGGGTGATGACGACGGGCCGGCCCTTACTGGTGACCTGTGCGGCGATCACCGTCACCGCCGCGCTCGTGACCGTGGCGCTGGGCTGAGGAAGCGGACGGTGGATGTCGAAGGGCTTTGAGCCGGCGCTCCCCGCCCGGCGAGACCGGCGGCCGACGCCCGGCGCCATACGGCGGCCTCGGCCGGCCGTCGGCGCCGGATGCCCTGCCGCAGCGGCCCCGGACAGCTCTGGACGCGGCGCTGAACACCGGGCGCGGCCGCGCACCTTGGGCGTGCGGCCGCGCCCCGGACCGTCCGGTCCACCGCGGACCTGCGGGCTTTCCGAGAGCCGTCCCGTGCGCGTAGCGTGTTCGCATGACTACGACACCGGCTGGAGCGGGCGGGCCGACCGTGGACCGGGCCCGCCCGCGGATGCAGATCCGCAACCGGCAGACCGCGGGGCTGACGTTCCGCGCGGACCAGTGGGCCGCGAAGAAGGCCGGTGCCCAGGCGACGGCCACCGTTCGCGCCTGGGGGTACGCACACCTCGACGAGCCGGATCTGGACACCGCCGTACGACGTCTCGTCCAGGCGGCGGTCGCCGACGGCGGAAAGCGGATCAGCGTCCACCTCGCCGACCAGGACCACCGCATCCTCGCCGTCGTGCTCAGCCACGTCTGCGGCGCCGCCCCCGGCGAGGAGGCCGTACTCGGCGAACTCGCCGCCCTGCGCACCGTCGTGGGCTGCGGCAGCGACATCGCACCCGACGGGCGCCGGCTGTGGGCCCTGCTCGACGCCGCGCCGCGCGCGCCCCGTGAACGGCGCTCCGGACCGGCGGCGGGCGGCGGCGCCGACGCCTGAGAGGGGGTCAGGACGGGCTTGCCGCAGCCCGGTTCGGGCGGACGGACCCCGCCCGTCTCGATCCGGACGGGCGTCGCGCGCGGCGGCGGTGCAGCAGCGCGTCGAGGGAGAGTGCGGGGGCGCCCGCGAGGATCAGCGGGAGCCAGGCCACGAGGTACACGAGGTCGTTGCCGTAGTAGTACGGCGTGGTCTGCCAGCTCACGGTCAGCCACAGGCTCAGTGAGATCAGGGCGCCGCCGAGAGCGGCGATCCGCGTCAGCAGCCCGGCCAGCGCGCCCAGCCCGACCGCCAGTTCCCCCAGGGCCATGGCCATGCCGAGTGCCACCGGGCTCTGCGAGGAGAGCTCGACCAGCGCCGGGAGGGCGGCGGAGTCCCGTACGGCCTCCATCTGCTGGCCGATCGAGCCGTCACCGGTGGCGGACAGGAACGCCGCGTCCGTCAGCTTGTCCAGCCAGGCGTAGACGAAGGTGATGCCGAGGAAGAGGCGCAGCGGCAGGAGTGCGTACTCGGCCGCTCGCGTGCGCAGGTCGGTGGATGGCGTAGTCACACCCTGCACACGCGGGAACCCGCCTTGCGGTTCGGTCGTATTCGGTTGCGGACGCGGTGAACCGAGAGCCGCCTCCCCCCGTGTTCCTGCTGAGGCTGGGGTGGCAAGGGATGCTCCGGTCCGCTTCCGGTACGAGAAGGAGATACGGCCATGGGCGACACCACGCGTCGGCGCACGGTTCTCGCGGCGGGCGCCGCGACGCTGGCAGGCACCGTCTTGAGCGGATGCGGCAGCGACGGGGGATCCGAGGCGGCTGGCTACGGAGCCGGTGACGCAGGCGGCAACGCACCCGGCACCGGACAGGGCGAACCCTCGGCGGGCGCCGCGGCCGGAGGTGGCACCGGCGGCGGGCAGGCGCTCGCGCAGACGTCGGACATCCCGGTCGGCGGCGGCAAGGTGTTCAAGGACAAGAAGGTGGTGGTCACCCAGCCGATGGCGGGGCAGTTCAAGGCCTTCTCGGCGACGTGTACCCATCAGGGCTGCTCGGTGGCGTCGGTGAAGGACGGGAACATCGTCTGCCCGTGCCACCAGAGCCTCTTCAAGATCTCGGACGGCACGGTCGCCGGCGGGCCCGCCACGCGTCCGCTGGCCGCGGCGAAGATAGCCGTGGAGGGCGACAAGATCTCCCTCGCCTGATCGGCCGGATGCGCTGCCGGGCTCACCGGGCCCGGCAGCGCACCGGACGCCACCGCGGAGGCGGCCCGGCCATCGGGCGGAGGCGGGTGTTCGGAGGGACACTGGAGCCAGGGGGCCGATGCCGGACGAGCTGCGGCGAACGGAGGGCAGCCACCATGCTGGGAGACAGCAGGGGATTCAGCGGCTACTCGGTGGACGACATCGAAGGAGCCAAGGGCTTCTACGGCGGGACGCTCGGTCTGCGGGTGTCCGAGGAGAACGGTCTCCTGACCCTGCACCTCGCAGGGGACACCGACGTGATGCTGTACCCGAAGAACAACCACGAGCCCGCCACCTTCACCGTGTTGAACTTCCCGGTGGACGACATCGACCGGGCCGTCGACGAACTGGCCGCGCGCGGTGTGGCGTTCGAGCGGTACGAGGCGTTCGACCAGGACGCGAAGGGAATCGCCCGGGAGGCGCCCGGCCCCGCGATCGCCTGGTTCAAGGACCCGGCCGGGAACATCATTTCCGTCCTCCAGCCGAACGGGATGTAGCCGTCCCCCCGGCCGGGGCCGGGCTGCCCGACCGCCCGGCGGTGGGTGGCGGTAGCCCGGAGGGGGTGGCTAGCCCCATGGTCGAGTCCTCGTCGCGCCGCGATGCTTGAAGCACTTGAGGCGGACTTGAACGAGGAGGACGACATGCGGATCGTGGCAGCGGACGGCGTGACCGGGACGGCTCTGGCGGACGGCCGGATGAAGGTACGTACGGCAGGGCGCGGCGAGTTCCGCTGCAGCCCGGTCGGCTCGGCGATGTGGGTGGCCCTGCGGGTCAACGACGGGTTCCTGGACCTGGCGGCCTCCTCCCTCGCCGACGCCTGGCAGACCGACGAGGGCAAGGTCCGTACGGCGATGAACGCCTGGGCCGAGCGCCTGATGGACGCGGGACTGCTCAAGGCCGCGGCGTGAGCCCGGCCGGGCCGGGACGGTACCGCCGTTGACGGTCGGCACTGATCCAGTACGGTCCGGGGATGTTCATCGTCACCGTTACGTACACGGCACCGCTCGAAGACGTCGAACCGTGGAGGCCGGCCCACGGCGACTGGCTGAAGCGGCAGCTCTCCAGCGGTTCGCTCCTGATGGCCGGGCGGCGGAAGCCACTGGTCGGCGGGGTGTATCTGGCCCCCGGGATGCCCGCCGCGGATCTCGACCGCCTCCTCGCCACCGACCCGTACGTCCTGGGCGGCGTCGCCGAGCACACCGTGCTCGAGTTCACCCCGCACCTCGTCGTGCCCGGCCTGGAGGCCCTCACGTCCTACGAGTGAGCCGGGGCCCGTTCCGTTCGACATGCGGCCGAACGCCGCTCCGCGGTCACCTTCGACCTAGAGCCGGAAGGTGAGCTCGTGAAGCTGACCGTCACCGTCACGGCTCGGCGTCGCCCGCCGTCGGTACGCACAGCACCGGCACCGGCGACAGGTGCAGGAGCTTGTGCGGGGTGGAGCCCAGCAGGGCGCCGCGGATCGGGCTGTCTCCCCAGGTGCCGACGATGATGACCCGCGCCTGATGGCGTTGCGCGGCGTCAAGCAGGGCCTGGGCCGGTTTCTCGTCGACCACCTCGACCGTCGACGGGACGCCGGCCTCGTCGGCTGCCTCGACCGCGCGGGCCAGGGCGCTGCGCCCCGCCTGGCGGACGGCCTCCCGGTGGGCCCGGTACTCCTCCCCGGCGGCGCCGGGCGCGGCGGCGCCGTAGACGAGGACGAGCGGCTCGCCGAAGGCGGTGGCGACCTCGAGCGCCACGCGCAGGGCCCGCTCCGCGCCGGGCGACTCGTCGTACCCCAGCACCACAGACATCATGGACTCCTTCGCGAATACCGGGCCGCACGGACCGTACGCGCCGCCCGCCGGTCCGTACGCGCCGCACGGACCGGCGGGCGGCTACGGCCTCTTGCGGTGGACGAGCTCCGGGTCGACCACGCCCCGCCGCTCCCGCCAGAACCTGCCGTCCTGCACCCGCCAGAAGCACATGATCAGCACGCCGACCACGGCGATCCCGATCCCGATCACCAGCGGCGGCCCGAGACCGAACCAGGAGACCCCGCTGGCCGAGTTCTCCGGATTCGACATGTCGTTGACCGACTCCACCAGCAGCCAGACCAGCAGCCCCGCCCCGACCAGCGGCCCGAGGCCGATGAGCAGGAAGTTGTGCAGGTTCTCCAGCAGGTGGCGGCGGTAGTACACGGCGCAAGCCACACCGGTGAGCGCGTAGTAGAACGCGATGAGCAGGGAGAGCGCCGTGAGCGAGTCCAGGAGGGCGTTCTCGCTGATCTGGTTCACGACCAGGTACCAGGCGATGGCGATGCCGGCGACCCACCACGTGCTCACGTCAGGGGTCCGGAACCGCGGCTGGATGTGCGCGAGCCGGTGCGGCAGCGCGTGGCGGCGGGCCATGGACAGGGCGGTCCGGGAGGCCGGGATGATCGTGGTCTGGGTCGAGGCGAGCGCGGACGTGCAGACGGCCAGGAGGACCATCCAGTCCCAGCCGCCCATCACCTCGTGCGCGAGGACGGCGAAGATGGCCTCCTCCTCGCCCGCGTTCTCGGCGAGGAAGGCGGTCCCCGCGTAGCCGACGATGGCGAAGCCCACGGCGAGGTAGGTCACCAGCAGGACCACGGTGGACCAGATGCCCGCTTTGCCGGGCGCGGTGGCGGAGTCCTGCACCTCCTCGGTGAGGTTGACCGCGGACTCCCAGCCCCAGTAGATGAACACGCCGAGCAGCAGCCCGCCCGTGAGGGCGGCGCCGCCGGCTCCGAAGGGGTTGAGCCAGCTGAGGGACGGCTCGATGGAGTCGAGGGTGCTGGTCCCGGCATAGATGCGGTAGAAGGCCACCACGGAGAAGACCAGCAGGAAGAGCACCTGGGCGAGGATGAGGATGTCCTGGAGGTGGGCCGACAGTTCGGTGCCGATGACGCAGATGGCCGTCATGGCGAGGATCACCAGGACGGCGAGCGTCTGCCGGATGAGCGGGTTGGCGGCCCAGCTGTCGAGGCCGGCGGCGAGGAGGCCGAAGTTCACGGCGACGTCGGCCAGCGAGCCGATGACCAGGACCCCGGTCATCGTGATCGCCCATCCGCCGAGCCAGCCCGCCCAGGGGCCCATGGCCCGTGTCACCCACGAGAACGTCGTACCGCAGTCCTGGTCGACCTTGTTGAGGTAGTAGAAGGCGGCGGCGATCAGCAGCATCGGGATGAACGACGCCAGCATCACGCCCGGCGCGTAGATCCCGGCCAGCGCCACGATCGGCCCGATGACGGCGGCCAGCGAATAGGCGGGCGAGGTGGAGTTCAGGCCGATGACGAGCGCGTCGAGGAACCCGATCGCGTTGTGTTTGAGCTCCGCGTCCGGGATTTCGCCATCCGCCCCGCCGTCGGCACTGTCCTGGGCCATGTACGCATCGTCATGCACCCGGCGGCGCCGCGCGAGGCGCGTGGTCTGTCCGGGGGGCCGGGCAGGTGGGGGTACCCGGCGCGTCCGGGGCCGCCCCGCTTCGGTCGTCGGCGCCGCCGGGCCGGACCGGGGGAGCGGCGCCTGCCGGCGCGCCGTACGACGCGCGGCCCGGACCCCCCACGAGGGGATCCGGGCCGGATGTGCCTTGCCGTGCGGCCGGGAGGCGGCCGCGAGCCGGCGGTGGGTCAGTTCGTCTGGTAGACGCCGAAGATGTCGACGACCAGGTCGATGTTGTCCCAGCCGCGGTTCCAGAAGTCGACGATGCCGTTGTAGCCCATGCCCGCCTGGACCAGGTTCGGGACGCTCTCGCCCCGCTTCCAGTTCAGGTTGGACGAGTTGGGCGGCGTCGGCCAGGTCGCCCAGTTGTTGTCGTAGGCGCTCAGCGAGTTCGGGTCCGGGGACACCGTGAGGTAGCCGTCGCCCCGGGTGTTGGTGACCGTCGTGTTCAGCACGTACGCCGTGTTCTGCGGACGCGAGCTGGACAGCGGCATGTAGATGTAGCCCTGGCCCTCCAGCTGGCCGTACGGCCAGTCCGCGGGGTCACGGGTGTCGAGAATGCGCTCCGGCAGGAACGGCAGGTAGGCGCCCTGGCCGTCCGTGCTGTAGTAGCCGACCACGTCGACGATGACGTCGGTGCCCTTCCAGGCGCCGTTGCGGATCTTGATCGAGCCGTCGGCGCCGACCGGCACGATGACCGAGTTGGCGACGGTCTGGCCACCGCGGAAGTTCAGGTTGGACGTGGTGGGGGCCGCGCCGCCGGTCGGGTAGACGGTCAGGTGGCCGTCCTCGCGCGGGTTGGTGACGGTCACGTTCAGCGCGACGGCCGTGGCGCCGTACGGGACGCCGCCCTTGCCCGTCATCTGGACGCCGATGGTGCCCTGGCCGGCGAGCTGGCTCTTGGGGGCGCCCAGGCCCTCACGGGTGTCGACGAAGCGCGAGGGGTTCAGCGAGGTGTAGCCGCTGGAGGAGGTGCGGGTGAAGTAGCCGGTGATGTCGGCGATGAGGTCGACCGGCTCCCAGCCGCCGTTGTACAGGTCGACGTAGCCGTTCTTGTTGACCGGCACGATCACGAGGTTCGGGACGGTCTGGCCGGCCGAGAAGTTGACGTTCGAGGTGGTCGGACGCTCGCTGCCCTCGGGGAAGACCGTGACGTGGCCGCCGCTGGTGGTGTTGGTGGCGGTGACGTTGAGGACCACGGCCGTGACACCGGCGGGGATCGAGCCGTTGCCGGAGATCTTGACCCTGGTGGTGGCGTACGGGGCGACCTTGCCCTTCGTCGTACCCGTGCCGTCCCGGGTGTCGAGGAGGCGGGTGGGCGCGTACGGGGTGAAGTCGGAGCCCGGCGTCACGATGGCCAGCTCGTTGGTGCCCCGCACGCCCGAACCGTCGGAGAGGGTGACCTTGATCGTGTACGAGCCGATCTCCGCGTACGAGTGCGTCTCGGTCGAGTTGGTCGGCCCGTTGGCACCGTAGGTGACGCTGGTGCCGTCGCCCCAGGCGACGTTGACCGAGAGCGCGGTGCCCGGGTCGCTGACGACCGAGAGGTCCAGGCTGATGCCGCGGGCGCTGGTGCCCTTGGCGGCCAGGCCGACCGCCGGCTCCGCGGCGGCGCTGCCCTCGGCCTGCGCGGTGGCGCCGGCCTTGCCGTTGCCCTTGGCGGCGGACGGGGTGTGCACCGTGCGCTCGGCGGGGCTCTTGACGGTGGTGAAGTTCGACGCCGCGACCTTGTTCAGGTCCACGTCGGGTGCGGAGACACCGTGCGGGCCCGCGGCTCCCGGCGTGGCCGGAGCGGCCTGGGCCACCGCCGGTATGAGACCCACACTGGCTGCCACGACGGCAGCGGACATTACGAGTCGGCGATTGCGCACCGGCCCCCCCATTGTCGGTAAACGCTTGAACAGGTTCGAAAGCGTGCTCAGAGTACACAGCCGCAGGACGTTGACGAGCGGGGTCCCCCTTGGATCGTCACCCGCCGCCTGCCGCCGGAAGAGCGCGTTGAGATGCTCGCCGCGATCACCCGGAAAATCAAGGAAATAACACCGAGGCGCGGATCGGCCCGCGCACCGCGAGGGGCGCGGGCCGATCTGTGAGCCGTGTGCTCACTGGCAGACGAGGGTGAAGGTGAGCTGGTCCGACACGCCGCCCGTGGAGTCCGAGAGGGTGACCGACACCTTGGGGGCCGGGTCGTTGGCCGCCGCACGTGCAGCCGACTTCACGATGAACGGAGCGGCCGTGGCGCTGGGGGCGGTGAAGTTCACGGAGGGGGAGGAGCGCTTGCCCTGCCCCGACCAGATGTACGTGACTTCGCCGGATCCCGTTCCGGTCAGCTTGCCCTCGAACTTGACGCTCTGGGGCTGGCTGCAGTCGACCTTCGGCGTGGCGGTCGACGCAGTCGTGATGTCCACGTCCGTGATGCGGGCCTTCGCTGTGGCGGGTACCCTGGCCGGCTTCGTGCAGTTGGTCGTCTGGCTGTGGTTCTTCCCGCCGCTCTTGACCGTGTACGTGCCCTTCTTGACGTCCTGCTCGGTGAAGGACCCCTGCGGGTTGATGGAGGCCTTGAAGCTCTCCGGCCCGGAGACCTGCACCTGTGATCCCGGTTTGAACCCGGCGAGCTTGAGGTCGAACTCGACCGGATCCGTGCCTGCGGCCACTTCCAGCTTGCAGGTCCCCGCCTGGGGGGCCGCGCCGAGGGCTGCGGGCACCCCGGCCACCGGCGAGGCCTGCGCGGCCATCGTCGAGGGCAGGGCAACGGAGCAGGCCAGGAGCGGGGTGAGGAGTGCGTAGCGAACATGCAGGTTCATGCGTTCCCTCCTTGCCGGGAAAGCATTGATGGGGCGGACCGTGAACGAGGGGCGCGGCAGCGGACACACGGCGCAGCAAGGGTCCGTTTTCAGGCTAGCCCCGCCCTCGGGGAACGGCACGCCGAGCCGCTCAGGCGTCTTTGCGGGCCAGCGGATCCGTGATGCCGCCCGGAGAGTCGAGGCGTTCGACGTCCCAGCCGGCCAGGGCGGCCGCGGACCCGTACAGGGACCCGTAGAAACCGAGCACGGTCTCGCGGGGGTTCACGCCGGCGCGGACGTCGTCGTAGTCCAGCGTGGCCAAACGGCCGGTGCCCCGGTCGACCCGGTGTGCGGCCGCCGGCCGCAGGGGTTGCCCGGCCAGGCCCGCCGGCTCCGGCGCGGCGTACGCGTAGAAGGCCGGCCGGGGGTACGCGTCGTCGCCGAACCAGAAGCCGCAGCTGATGACCTCGCGCGAATAGGCTTCCCGGCTCACCGGGTCCATGCCGGGCACCGGTTCGACCGAGCGGTCGGAGAACCGGGTGACCGCGATGTCGTACGAATGCCAGAACAGGTGCACCGGGCTGACCTTCCCGCAGAAACCGGAAGTGAACTCCTCCAGCACCAGGCCGACCTGGCTGAGCACCTGCCAGTGCCGGTTCACCCAGAACGGGTCGTAGGAGGCGTGCTCGGTGTCCTCGGCGAAGGGCCGGTGCGCGTCGGACAGGGTGTACGGACGGGGGTGCGCGAGGGTCGCCGTCACGCCGACCCGGCGCAGGGCGGAGAGCGTCTCACGGTAGAACGAAGCCACCGACTGCCCGGGGAGCGGGAACGAGGTGTTCGAGCCGTCGAGGCAGGACACGTTCAGCCGGTGGTCGACGAAGTCGAAGTCGATCGTGAAGACCGGGCTGCCGTCGATCCCGCCCATCGGGCGGGTCGTGATGCCCCGCCCGGTCACATGGAACGGAACATTCCACCAGTGGTTGCGCCGCACGCTGCTCGCCAGCCGGATCTTGCCGACGATCTGCGTGAACCGGTGCAGCGTCTCCTTGGAGTCTCGCCACTGCGACAGCGGAATCGCCGGGAACAGGTCCACCGGGCATCCCCCAGCTCGTTGCGCCACGCCTCACGGCTCGGACACCGACATCATCACCCCACCGGGCCTGCGCCCCGGGCGCGACCTGCGGGCGCGGGCCGAACGTCAGCCATGCGCGCCGGTCGGAGCAGCCGGGGCGCGAAGACGTCCGGGCCGGTCCGGTCAGCCGATGAGACGGCCGCCGGCCGACCCGGACATCGCGATCGGATCGATCAGACGAGGTCGAACCGGTCCAGGTCCATGACCTTGCCCCACGCGGAGACGAAGTCCTTCACGAACTTCTCCTTCGCGTCATCGCTCGCGTAGACCTCCGCGAGCGCCCGCAGCTCGGAGTTCGACCCGAAGACGAGGTCGGCCCGGGTTCCGGTCCACTTCACCTCGCCCGTGGTGGCGTCGCGGCCCTCGAACGTGTTCGCGTCCTCGGCCGTCGCCTTCCACGTCGTACCCAGGTCGAGCAGGTTGGCGAAGAAGTCGTTCGTCAGCGACTCGGGGTTCGTGGTGAACACACCGTACGAGGACTGCTGGTGGTTCGCGCCCAGGACGCGGAGTCCGCCGACGAGGACCGTCATCTCGGGGGCGCTCAGCGTCAGCAGGTTCGCCCGGTCGACCAGCAGGTACTCGGCCGGCAGCCGGTTGCCCTTCCCGAGGTGGTTGCGGAAGCCGTCGGCGACCGGCTCGAGCGCGGCGAAGGACTCCACGTCCGTCTGCTCCTGAGTGGCGTCCGCGCGGCCCGGGGTGAAGGGGACCTCGACCTCGAAACCGGCGTTCTTGGCGGCCTGTTCGACGGCCGCGCCGCCGGCGAGGACGATCAGGTCGGCGATCGAGACCTGCTTGCCGTCGCTCTGCGCCGAGTCGAAGGACTGCCGGATGCCCTCCAGCGTACGGAGCACCGTCGCGAGCTGGTCGGGGTTGTTGACCTCCCAGCCGGCCTGCGGCTGGAGGCGGATGCGCGCGCCGTTGGCGCCGCCGCGCTTGTCGCTGCCGCGGAAGGACGAGGCCGAGGCCCAGGCGACGGAGACGAGCTCGGAGACCGACAGGTCCGAGGCGAGGACCTGGCTCTTCAGCGCCGCGATGTCGTCGGCGTCGACGAGCGCGTGCGTCACGGCGGGGAGCGGGTCCTGCCACAGGAGCGTCTCGGAAGGGACCTCCGGGCCGAGGTAGCGCACGATCGGGCCCATGTCGCGGTGGGTCAGCTTGAACCACGCGTGGGCGAACGCGTCCGCGAAATCGGCCGGGTTCTCCAGGAAGCGCCGCGAGATCTGCTCGTAGGCCGGGTCCACGCGGAGCGAGAGGTCGGTCGTCAGCATCGTCGGCGCGTGCGTCTTCGACGCGTCGTGGGCGTCGGGGACGGTGCCGGCTCCGGCGCCCTCCTTCGGCCGCCACTGGTGGGCGCCGGCGGGGCTCTTGAACAGCTCCCACTCGTACCCGAACAGGATCCCGAAGAAGCTGTTGTCCCAGGCGGTCGGGGTGTCGGTCCAGATGCCCTCGAGGCCGCTGGTGATCGCGTCGGCGCCCTTGCCGGTGCCGAAGCTGTTGCTCCAGCCGAGACCCTGCAGCTCGATCGGAGCGCCCTCGGGGTCGGCGCCGACGTTGTCCGCCGGGCCCGCGCCGTGGGTCTTGCCGAAGGTGTGGCCGCCCGCGATCAGGGCGACCGTCTCCTCGTCGTTCATCGCCATCCGGCGGAACGTCTCGCGGATGTCGCGGGCCGCGGCGAGCGGGTCGGGGTTGCCGTTCGGACCCTCCGGGTTGACGTAGATGAGGCCCATCTGGACCGCGCCGAGGGGGCTCTCCAGCTCACGCTCGCCCGTGTAGCGCTCGTCGCCGAGCCAGGTGGTCTCGGGGCCCCAGTACACGTCCTCGTCGGGCTCCCAGACGTCCGCACGGCCGCCGGCGAAGCCGAACGTGTCGAAGCCCATCGACTCCAGTGCCACGTTGCCGGTGAGGATCATGAGGTCGGCCCACGAGATGCTCCGGCCGTACTTCTTCTTGACGGGCCACAGCAGGCGGCGGGCCTTGTCCAGGTTCCCGTTGTCCGGCCAGCTGTTGAGGGGGGCGAAGCGCTGCTGACCGGCGCCGGCGCCGCCGCGGCCGTCGCTGATCCGGTACGTGCCGGCGCTGTGCCAGGCCATACGGATCATGAACGGACCGTAGTGGCCGAAGTCGGCGGGCCACCAGTCCTGCGAGGTCGTCAGCACCTCGGCTATGTCCCGCTTCACCGCGGGGAGGTCGAGGGTCTTGAACGCCTCGGCGTAGTCGAACTCCTCGCCCATGGGGTTGGCCACGGCGGGGTTCTTGGCGAGGATCTTGAGGTTGAGCCGCTCGGGCCACCACTGGCGGTTGCCGCCGCCCTGGGTCGGGTGCGCGGCGCGCCCGTGCGCGACGGGACACCCGCCTGCGGCCTCCGTCTTCGCGTCTACGGAGCTTGCATCGTGCTTCTCGGACATGGGAATCCTTCCAAACCGGGCGGATCGCGCTGCTGAGGAAAGGGGGAGCGACGGAAGCGTTGTACGGGCGTGGCTCGGTGAGGCTTGGCTGCCGACCGAACCGATCCTACGATGGACACAATCCAAGTCAAGAAGAGCACCAGTTGCATATCTGATAGGGATCCGGACACCTTCCTGAACACCGGGCATCCCGCCTTACCTGATTGGGTGAACCGATATGAGTGACCTGCTGGGACGACTGCGAGAGCGCGGCTGGCGCATGACCTCCCAGCGGCGCGTCGTCGCGGAGGTGCTCGACGGGGAGCACGTGCACCTCACGGCCGACGAGGTGCACGCACGTGCGGTGGAGCGGCTGCCCGAGATCTCGCGGGCGACCGTCTACAACGCCCTGGGGGAGCTGGTCACTCTCGGTGAGGTCGTCGAGCTGTCCACGGACGGCCGCGCCAAGCGCTACGACCCCAATGCCCGCCACCCCCACCACCACCTGGTGTGCTCCCGCTGCGGCACCATCCGCGACGTGCCGCCGACGGGCGACCCGATGGCGGGCCTCCCGGAGGAGGAGCGGTTCGGCTTCACGGTGTCGAAGGTCGAGGTGACCTACCGGGGGCTGTGCCCGTCGTGCGCCGGCCGGGCCGCCTGACGTCGGTCCGTCCCGGCGGCGGCGGTGTAGCGGCGGGCCAGGTGGGCGAAGGCCTCCTCGAGCTCGGGCGGCCCGACGACCTCGATGTCGGCGTCGAACCGGCCGATGGCCGAAGCCAGGCCGGTCCACGACCAGGAGCCGAGGACGAGCCGGCAGCGGTCCGGGCCGAGTTCCTCGACCAGCCCGTCGCGGGTGTACCGGGACACCGTGGCCGCGGGCAGGCCGAGGATCACCTCGCCGCGGCAGGGCCGGCCGCCGGAGTCGTCGTAGCCCTCGAACCTGCGGGTCACGAAGGCGGCCACCTCGCCCCCCGGGACGTCACGCGGAGTGAACCGGGGCCCCGTGGGCGTGCGCGGTGTCATCCGGTCGGCGCGGAACGAACGCCAGTCCCCGCGGTCGAGGTCCCACGCGACGAGGTACCACCGCCCGCACCAGGTGACGAGATGGTGGGGCTCCACCCGGCGCGGAGGGAGCCCGGCGGGCGGAGCGCCGTCGGGAGCCCCCGTTCGTGGCGCGGGGGTGTAGTCGAAGCGCAGTACCTCGCACGCGCGGGCGGCGGCGCTGACCGCCATGAGCACTTCTCCGTCGACCGGAGGCCGGGGCCGGACGGCGGGCCGCTCGACCGCCGTGAAGCGGAGCATGTCGATGCGGTGACGCAGCCGTGCGGGCATCACCTGCCGGACGGTGGCCAGTGCCCGGGCCGCGGCCTCCTCGATGCCGACGCCGCTGGTGGCCGCGACCTGGAGGGCGACGGCGAGCGCCACCGCCTGCTCGTCGTCGAACAGCAGCGGCGGGAGCTCCGTGCCGGCATCGAGCCGGTAGCCCCCGTCGGGGCCCTTCGCGGAAACGATCGGGTACCCCAGCTCGCGCAGGCGGTCCACGTCGCGGCGCACGGTACGGGGACTGACCTCCAGCCGCTCGGCCAGCAGCCGCCCGGGCCAGTCCCGGCGCGTCTGGAGCAGGGAGAGCAGGGAGAGCAGTCGCGCTGAGGTCTTCGGCATGTCCTCCATGCTGCCCCCTGAAGCGGACACATCCTGACCGCATCTCCTGCGACCGTCGTCCCGTGCCGAACGACAAGAAGGAATGCCGATGACGGTTCTCGACACCCGGGCGCTGGGCCGCGCGACGCTCGCCCGGCAGCTGCTGCTCGATCGCGCCGACGTACCGGTCCTGGGCGCCGTCGCGCACCTGGGCGGCCTGCAGGCGCAGGAACCGCAGGAGCCGTTCGTCGGGCTCTGGTCGCGGCTGCGCGACTTCGACCCGGCGGACCTGTCGGACCTGCTGCTCCGGCGGCGTGTGGTGCGGACCCACCTCATGCGCCGCACCGTCCACCTCGTCACGGCCGACGACGCCCTGGCCTGGCGGGCCCGCCACGGGGCCATGCTGCGCCAGCGGGTCCTCGGCACCTACCGCCGCGAGCTCGACGGAGTGGACCTCGACGAGCTCGCCGCAGCGGGCCGGGCCGTCATGGCCGACGGCGAGCCCCGCTCGATGACCGAGCTCGCGCGGGCGCTCGCCGAGCGCTGGCCGGCCCCGGGGCAGCGGGCACTGGGGGAGATGCTGATCGCCGCACTCGTTCCGGTGGCGCAGGCGCCGCCGCGCGGGCTCTGGCGGACGAGGGCGGGCGTGCGCAACGTCCTGCTCTCCTCGTGGCTGGGCCGCGAGATCGACCCGCCGTCCCCCGACGGCGCCGACCCGGTCGGCCAGGCGCTCGTACGGCGCTACCTGGCGGCGTACGGCCCCGCCGCCTCGGCCGACCTGCGCGCCTGGTGCGGGCTCGCCGGACTGTCGGCCGCGGTGGCCGCCGTACGCGAGGAGCTGGTCTCCTTCCGGGACGAGCGGGGCCGCGAACTGCTCGACCTCCCCGACGCGCCGCGCCCAGACCCCGGCACACCCGCCCCCGTGCGGTTCCTGCCCGCGTTCGACAACGCGATCCTCGGCTACGACGACCGCACCCGGATCATCGACGACGCCCACCGCGGCCTGTCGGTGGCCGGCGAGCGGGTCGTGCTGATCGACGGCCGGGTCGCCGCGACCTGGAACGTCCGGGAAGACACCGTGACGGTCACCCCGCTGCGCAGCCTCTCCGCCGCGGACCGCGCGTCCGCCGCCGAAGAGGGGCGGGTGCTGGCCTCGTTCCTCTCCGGCGACGAGAGCGGCCGCGTACGCATCGTCCGTACCTGACGTCCGTCAGGCGTTCTGGCGGAAGGAGCGGACGGTGGCCGACCTGGCCAGGGCCCGGGACATCCGTACCAGCCCCGACGGACTGTTCGGCGAGACCAGGACCGGGTCCGCTGCCTCCGCCCCGGGGTCTTGCGGTGCGCTCTGCGCGCGGCCCCACAGGGCGACGGCCGTCGCCAGGGCGACCGCATCGGCCACGGCCGCCGCCTCCTCGGCCGGACGCCCCGCCTCCAGTTCCTCCCGCAGCGCCCTCTCCCGCACCCCTGCCCGCAGGTACGGGCTGACCGTGAGGATCCCGTCGTGGATGTCCGACTCGCGCTGCGTCAACCGGATCTCGATGGGCGTCCACGGACCGCCGCCCAGCGCGATGCTGCGCCGCGTCGCCCCTTGCAGTTCCCGGGACAACGGGCGCAGCTGTGCGTACCGGTGCCACATGTCCCACTGGCTCATGACGTGCTGGGAGACGAGCGGCAGCACGAACCCGGTCGCGATCAGCAGCGCCGACACGGAGGCGAGGGCCGGCGCGACCTCCGTGCTGAGGACGTCCCAGTCGGCGTCCGCCCAGCGGGCCCCGATGGCGCTGAACTTCGCGACGTCGTAGAGGAGGTTCAGTACGTACCCGAAGGCGATCAGCCCCAGCCCGGTGCGCAGCGCGCCGCGGACCTCGCGAGCCCATCGCCGGCACAGGAGCGTCATGGTGACCGCCGCCGTGGTGTGCGCCGCGAGGTAGAGGAGGATCATCTCCCGGATGTACGGCGTGCGCGCGTAGTACGTGTCCAGATCGCGCAGGCGCTCGACCGGAGTCTCGCCGAGCGCGAAGAGCACGTTGATCGCGGCGATCACCGTGAGGGTCGCGATGTTGCACCAGCGGGACCACCGGCGTGTCCGCTCCATGTCCTGGGGGCCGCTGCTCCAGCGGAAGATGAGCACGATGTTGGCCCCCGAAAAGGCCGTGAGCAGCGAGAACACGAGCGGTGCCGCGGCGTTCGGGACTCCCGTGAACCTGTTGACCGCCACGAGGGTGGGAATCGCGGTGAAGCCGAACACGGCGGTGGCCAGTACGAGGAGGACCAGGACGGACCGAAGGAGTTCGTCGCGGGGGTTGCGCCAGAGGGCGGGCAGCTTGAGGCCAGCTGCCGCGAGCAGCAGGGCTCCGGGCAGGTAGAAGCCCAGTCCGTTCGAGTCGTTCACGCCGTGCCCCGCTGTTGGTGCTGGTGTTCTTGGTGCATGGTCCGGCTCAGCGGCCGCGGGTGTCGAGATGCCGGTACAGCGCGTCGTGCCCTTCGACGCTGGGGTGCACGCCGTCGACGAGCAGTTCGGTCCTCCCGCGCAGGGGCTCCCACAGGTCGAGGAAGTCGACGTGGTGCGCGTCGCACCAGGCCGGCATGGAGTCGCGCAGCGCCCGTACGCGCGCGTGCGTGAAACGCAGGCCCTCGTAGTCGCCGGTGCGTGCTTCGTCGATCCACGCCGGTCCCACGACGACGAGTCGCGCGTTGTGGTCCAGGGCCGTGGCGGCCAGCGAGCCGAGGTGGTCCGCGAGGTGCGCGGGCCCGTCGTACGGGGCGTCCGGGGAGGCGAGCCGCACGGCGCAGTCGTTGATGCCCGCGGCGACGATGAGCGTGTCGGGGAGGCGGGGGGCCAGCAGTGCGGGCGTCTGGGCGCTGACTTCGGTGAGGAAGCTGCCCGGTACGGCCAGGTTGAAGACGCGGTGTGCGGTCTCGTTCCGCGCGATGTGGGCGGCCGCGAGCCGGCCCGTCCAACCGCCCCGCGGGTCGCAGCGTCCGTAGGCGATGCTGTCGCCCACGATGACGATCCGCTGGGCCGAGCGCAGCGGGTCCGCGTCCAGGTAGGCCCAGGCGCTCTCCCCGGAGGTGAGGACCACCCGTCGGCGGGCGTAGTCGTCGACTTCGTACGCATCGGCCGCGGCGAGGTCCTGGTCGGTGAGGTGGAGGACGGCTCCCCCGACCGCGGAGCCCAGCTCGCGCTCCAGGATCAGGTGCACGTCGAGGCCGCTGGCGGCGATCACGGCCGGGTCGGTGATCGGGAGGGGCCGGGTGGTGTAACCGGCCAGCGACGCCGCGGACGTGGGCACGGTTCGCCCGAAGAGAGCGGTCTGTACCTGCTCGTCCCTCAACGTGCCGAAGGAGAACAGGGTATGGGGGCGTGATTCGGACACTGGGAGCCGCGTGGCCTTTCTTGAAACGATTGATCAACTCACCCTAACGGCCGACGACGGCCCTCTGAACGGGACCCCGGCGTTTTCGGGAGGTGGCCGCCCTGTCCGGTTCTCACCACTGCGATCGGGCCAATTCGACGCCGGTGGACGGGTGATGACGGCGACGTCCGCCGAACCCCCCGGAGCGAGGACCGGCATGCGTCCGGTCGTCTTCGGGCTCCACCACGTTGGGGGCATGAGCGGCAGGACTCCGCTGGGAGAGTGTCTGAGGGCGCGGCGCGAAGGGCTCAAGCCGTGTGACGCGGGGCTGCCCGCGCACGGCCGACGGCGGGTGCCGGGGCTGCGGCGGCTGCTCGACAGCTGGCGCGCAACCCCCGCCTTCGTGCTGGGGCCGGCTTTCGACGTCCTTGCGCACAACGCCCTCGCCGCGGCACTGCACGGCGGATTCCGGCGCTTCGACAATCCGGCCCGCATGGTCTTCCTCGACCCGGCCGGGCGCGCGTTCCACCAGGACCGGGCGCGGGCCGCGCACTCCTGCGTGCCCGAGATGCGCTCCGCCTACGGACACGACCCCGACTCCCGGCGGTTCACCGAGGTCGTCGAGACGCTCCGCGCGAAGAGCGGGGACTTCGCCGAGCTGTGGTCACGGCCCACCAGCAGCTGGTCGTCCACCAGGCCGAGCCGGGCAGCGCCACCTCGGCCGCCCTCGCGGAACTCCGTTCCCGCGGCTGAGGCCGGCGGACCGTGGGTGGGTGCGCCGCACCCAGGTTGACGGCGGCCTGGTTCGGTTCGCCTCCCGCGACGAGGCTGGTGGCTCCGCAACAGCGACGACCCGCCTCTCCGGCGAACGGAAAGAAGACCTCCCTTGACCGTCCACCCCGTGACCATCCACGACAGCACCGGCCAGGCCGCCCTCGCGCAGATCAGCCGTCTGCCCGCCGACCGCCGGCGCATCCTGTTCACCGGCGCGACCCTCGTCACCATGGACCCGGCGCTCGGCGTCGTCGACCGCGGCGAACTCCTCGTCGAGGGAGATACGATCACCGCCGTCGGGCACGGCCTCGGCGTGGACGACGCCGTCGTCATCGACTGCGCCGGAGCGCTTCTCACCCCCGGCTTCGTCGACACCCACCGGCACGCCTGGCAGGCCCCGCTGCGCCGGATCATGCCCGACGTCGACGACCTGGGCGGCTACGTCATGGCGACCCTGGCCGGCCACGCCACCGCCTACCGGCCGCAGGACATGTACGCCGGCACCCGGCTGGCCGCCCTCTCCGCGATCGACAGCGGCATCACCACGATGCTCGACTTCTCCCACAACTCCCGTACCCGCGAACACTCCGACGCCGCGGTCCAGGCCCTCCTCGACACCGGAATCCGCGGCGTGCACGCCTCCATGGGACCGCACTTCGGCACCTGGGACCGGCAGTGGCCGGGAGACCTGACGCGCCTCAAGGAGACGTACTTCGCCAGCGACGACCAGCTCCTGACCCTGCGCCTGGCGGCCCTGGCCACCGACGAGATCGCCGGTCCCGCGCTCGCGTACGGCCCCGAACTCGCCCGCATCGCCCAGGACCTGGGCATCGGGGTGAGCGTCGACGCCGTCTTCGGCACGGCATCCTCCGAGGCGGTGCTGCACTGGGCAGAGCAAGGCATCCTCGGCCCCGACGTCACCCTCATCCACGCCACCGGGCTGACCCCCGAGGCCTGGAAGGCGATGGGGGAGAGCGGCACCACCGTGGCGCTCGCCCCCACCTCCGACGCCCAGATCGGCCTGGAGACCGCGATTCCCGCCGTCGACGAAGCCCTGTCCGCCGGCATCCGCCCGGGCCTCAGCATCGACGTCGAAGTCGCCCTGGCCGGAGACATGTTCACGCAGATGCGAACCCTGCACGCCATCCAGCGGATGCGAGCCGTCAACGCCGCCTACGGGACCGACCGGCAGCCCTCCCGCATCACCACGCACGACGTCCTGGACTTCGCCACCCTCCAGGGGGCCCGCACTAACGGGCTCGCCGGCGTCACCGGCTCACTCACCCCGGGCAAGAAGGCCGACCTGCTCGTCATCCAGGCCGAGGACCTCAACAACATGCCGCTCAACGACCCGATCGGCACCGTCGTCCTCGGCTGCGACGCGCGCAACATCAGCACCGTCCTGATCAACGGCGAACCCCGCAAGTGGAACGGGCAGGTCCTGGACGTCGACCTGCCGGCGCTGCGCCGTGAGGTCCATGCCTCGCGCGACCACGTACTGAACACCCCCGCACCGGGGCACCGTTTGTGACCAAGTGCTGCCGTCGACTCCAACCCGCATGCCATCATGTCGAGTTGTGGCTGAGGGGGAAGCTATGGCGAATACCGCGATCCGCGTGCGCCTCACACAGGGTGCGAGCGAGAGCGATGTCGGGGCGCTGAAGGCGTGGCTCGAGCGGGAGCAGAAGCTCGAAGCGCTCCGCGACAGCGGCAGGCTGGAGATCCAGGAACGGGCGGGGACGGAGGACGGACCCCACAGCCCGATGGGCGCAGGCATGGACATCATGCTGGTGCTGATCGGTGCGGGCGCCCCCCGACTGTTCGACGAAGTTTTCGAACAAGTCAAGAGCGGGGTCCGCGCGTGGCGCGAGAACCGCCGTTCCGTGGAACGGGGCGAACCACCGGAGGTCGACGTCGCACCGGGCGGCGACGGGAGATAGCCCCGTGGCGCGCTTCGACCCGCGCGGGAAGGCGAACCGGGCGCTGCTCGTCGGAGTCCCCGACTACGACTTCACGCGGCCCGAGCACCCCTTCGGCGTGTCGGGTGACCTCCGGGCGGTCGAACACAACCTCACCGGACTCGAACGGGCCCTGCGCGCCGGCGGGGTCTTCGCCGAGGACGCGATCACCGTCAGCCGGCCGCGCACCGTGGACGAGTTCGACCAGCACCTGGACGCCGCGGTTGACGCGGCCGAGGGGCTGCTCCTGCTGTACTTCTCCGGCCACGGAGCCGTGCCCAGCACCGGCGACGAGCTGTGGCTGCTGATGCGGCGGGCGACGATCGTCCCCGGCACCGAGTCCGTGTTCCGCGGCGCCGTGCCCTGGAAGAGCGTCCTCACCGTGCTGTCCCGCGCGAGGGCGGAGCGGGTGGTCGTCATCCTCGACTGCTGCTACGCGGGCAACGCCTCGGCGGCATGGGACGCGCTCGGCACCGCCCAGCGGCAGCGCACCTCACTGCTGATGAGCGTCCAGGCCAACAACCGCATCGACGCGGGAGACGGCGACGGCCCCACCCCGTTCACCGCACGGCTCGTACACCTCCTGCGGGACGGCGAAGCCGGCTTCGACGACCTCGCCGACCGGCTCAGGGCCCACATGTCCGCGCACCACACGACGCTGCGCGAGCCCCCCGAGCCCTGGGAGCCGCAGAGCCGGTCGGCCACCTCCGGAGCCGACGTACTGCTCGCCGCCCCTGCCGTCCGACCGCCGGGCAGGCGCCCGGCACAGCTCCCGCCGGTCCTCCTCTCCGAGCCGTACGGGGCCGGCGGCCGGCGGCCTCCGCCGCGGTCGGCGCGTGCGCGCGGCGGCTTACGGGCCCTCGCCCGAAGACCCGGTGGCCGCCGCAGGCTCATCCCGCTCACCGGCCGCCGCGGGCTCGCGGCCGCCATCGGCGTGCCCGTGGTGATCGCCGGGCTCGTCGCCACCGGCCTGGCCGTCTTCGACAGCGGGGACGGGGCGACCTGCACACCGCCGCTCGAACTCCGGCTGCTCACCGACCCCGATCTCGAACCCACCCTCCGCAAGGCGGCGGAGGTGTACCTCACCTCGAACGCGAACAGGACGGGAGACGGCTGCAGGCGCAGCGGCATCACCGTCTACAGCGCCGGAGCCGCCGCCACCGTCGCCGCGTTCAGCCGGCAGTCCGACCCGTGGCAGCGGCCCACGGGCGACGACAACAACCCGCAGCGCGACATCGGACCCCAGCCGGACATCTGGATCCCGGCCTCGTTCGCGAGCGCGGACCGGGCCCGCCTCACGTCCCCCGAGCGGACCTACGTCTCCCTGGAGGCCGATCCCGAGCCGTTCGCGTATTCGCCGGTGGTGCTCGCCGTACCCCAGGAGCTTGCGGCGGAGCCGGCCGCCGACCGGGTGGGCAGCCTCACGGCCTTGACGGAGGCGATCAGGAAGCGCGAGGCGCGGGCCGAAGTGCGGCGCACGGACCCGGAGAACACCGACGCCGGGCTCCTCGCGACCATCGGCTTGTACGGCGGCGGTACGGGAGGCCAGGACCCGGCCTCCGCCGAGCGCGGCGTGGCCCAGACGGGACCGCCCTCGCGCACCGGCGCGGAGCTGCTGTGCACCCTGCCCGACGACGGTGCGGTCGACGACCGCACCACCGCCCTGGTCCCGGAGTTCCTGCTCAAGACCGGTGTGGGCTGCGACAGTGCGACGCGGACCGGGCGGATGGCCGAGTACCCCGTTGACGTCCCGGGCCTGAGCCCGACGTTCGTACGGGTGCGCTGGCGGGGCGCCGACCGGGACAAGGACGCGCGGGACCACGCCGTCGAGGGCTTCCGTACGTGGCTGACCGGCAAGGAAGGCAAGGCGGCGGCCGCGTCCGCGCCCTCCGGCGGGCTCGCCGTGTTCGGGCAGGACGGCTTCCGCAGCGGCTCGGGCGGCCACCGCCCCCTCGGCGGCGGCGACTTCGGTGCCCTGACCGACCCCGGCCTGCTCCCCGGCCCCGCCCTCCCGCAATCGATGACCGAGGCGCTCAAGCGCTACCGGGAGGCCAACGGGCCGGGCCGGGTGCTCTTCCTGCTCGACTCGTCCGGCTCCATGGGCGGCCTGTGGGAGGGCCCCGGCGGCGCGCCCGGCATCATCGCCCAGTCCCTGGCCGGGCTCGGCGGCCAGGACGAATACGGCGTCTGGGGCGTGGCCGGCGAGCCGGGCAGCCCCCGCCCGTACGGCGAGGTGCTGGCCTTCGGCAAGCACAAGCGCGAGGAGGCCCAGCGTGCGATCCCCGCTTCGGCGCAGGTCAAGGACCTGGAAGCCGACCCCTACCAGGCGCTGGTCGCAGCCCTGGAGTACATGGCGCAGCGCGGCACCGACGACCACCGTCCGCAGCTGATCGTCTACATCACGGACGACGAGGACAACAACCGGCTGACCGAGGGCGGTCGGCTGAACGACCTCCTCACAGCCGCGCGTGCGAGGAGGACGGCGGTGGTCATGGCCTCCCTGGACAGCGGCGGGTGCGACAAGGGCAGACCGGACGCGGCCGTCTCCGAGGCGAGCGGCGGCCGCTGCCTGGACACCAAGGGCGATCTCGTCGCGCGGCTGCGCGACGAAGTGGCCAGGACCGGAACGGGGGATGAGGGATGAGGCACGGCCCCGGACGCTCAGGGCGGCGTGCGTCGGCCGCGCTCCTCGTCCTGCTCCTCGCCGCGGGATGCGACGCGGGCGGTTCCGACGGCCCCGGCGACGGCCGGCCGACCGCCGCCGGCACCGCCGAGGTCCCGGGCGAGATCGTGCTGGCCAGCGGCCGGGACGTGACCGGCAAGGGCGGCATCCGCCAGCAGCTCATCGCGGAGTGGAACCGGCAGCAGGAGGCCAAGGGCTCCACCTACCGGGCCCGCCTGGTCGAGCTGCCGGGCTCGGCCGACCAGCAGCGCAGCCAGCTGCTCGGTGCGCTGCAGTCCGGCAGCGCCGAGTACGACGTCGTGAACCTCGACGTCACCTGGGTGCCGGAGTTCGCGGCGGCGGGCCTCGTCCAGCAGCTTCCCGACCGGCTGGTCGACTCCGATGTCATCAAGTCGGTCGCCGACACGGCCCGCTGGAAGGACAGGCTGTACGCCGTCCCGTTCAACAGCGACGTCGGGCTGCTGTTCTACCGCCGTGACTACCTGGCGAGCGCGGGCGTCACCAAGACCGACCTGGGCAAGGACACCGGCTGGCCCGTCCTCCGGCAGCTGATCGGCGCGCTCGACACGGCCGGCAAGAAGCTGCCCGGGCCCTACGCCAAGGGCTGGACCTCGCAGCTCGACGCGTCGTACGAGGGCCTCACCGTCAACGGCATCGAAGCCTTCGCCTCCGCCGCCGACGGTTTCGCGCTCACCGACAAGGACGGCCGCTACGCCGGCTCCGCGGCCGATCTTCGGGCGGGGCTGGACGAGCTGCGCAACCGCACCCAGGCCGCGTACACCCTGCCGGACGCCGTCCACTCGGACGAGGCGGACACGCTCACCGATTTCGCGAACGGCCGCACGGGCTTCCTCCGCCACTGGCCTTACGCGTACCGCACGCTCCACCAGTCCCTGTCCGACCAGCAGCTCGGCGTGGCCCCACTGCCCGGCAAGGCGGTGCTGGGCGGCCAGAACCTCGCCGTGGCCAGGGGCTCGCAGCGCAGCGCCACGGCCCGGCAGCTCGTCGAGTTCCTCACCGGCAAGGAGAGCGAACGCTGCCTGCTCGACGCGGGGTTCGCGGCCACCAGGCGCTCCGCGTACGAGGACAACGGCCTGACCTGCAACGCCGCGAAGCCGGCCGGCCAGGCCACGCCCGCCCCGGCGGGCGAGCGCACCGACCGGATGCCCCGGGACCCCTACGGACGCCCGGCCTACGCGCGCGGCACCCTGCTGCCCGCCCTGGAGAACGCCGTCCAGCGCCCGCGCACCCCGCTCTACGGAGCCTTCAGCCAGACGTTCACCGCTCAACTGGCCCGGCTCCAGAGCGACACGCCACCCTCCGACGCCGAACTCGCCGACGACCTGGACGCGGAGCTGAGACGAGCCCTGCCCTCACGCTGACTCCGGGTCACGCCACGCGGCGAGTCACGCCACCCGGCCGTGGTCGGCCTCCTGGTGCATGCCGTGGCACAGCGCCCAGACGATGAAGAGGTTGACGGCGACCAGCACCGTGGCCCAGATCGGGTAGTACGGGATCCACAGGAAGTTGGCGATCGCGCCCAGACCCGCGACGAACACGCCGAGGAAGCGTGCCCACAGGGCCCCGGTGAGGACGGCGATGCCCGCCAGGATGACGATGATCCCCAGGATGAGGTGGACCCAGCCCCAGCCCGCCAGGCTGAACTCGAACACGTAGTGCCGCGTCGAGAGGAACAGGTCGTCCTTGGCCACGGCCGCGATTCCCTCGAAGAGGGCCATGGCGCCGCCGAAGATCATCAGTGCTGCCGCGAGGACGGTGCTTCCGGAAGTGGGCCCGTGCCACGGGCTCGGATCGGCGCCGACCGCTCCGGTTCGGGTGGAGTCACTGGCCATGTCAGCCTCCTTGCTTGGCGCGGCCGTCCGGTCAGCCGAGCGTGCCGGAGCGTCGCGATCTCCATCTCAGCGTGGCACGGGGGCACTCCGACGGCACTCCGAGGTTAAGAATTCTTGACATCGTGTCGCGGGTGCTTGACACTCCGAGTGTCTGGTTTTCTTTACATCGGGAGGGGCAATGGCGGTCGAGGAAAAACGTGCCTGGAGCATGTTGGTGATCGCGATCGGGTCGTACGCGACGTACCTGTGGTTCGTACTGGAGCGCCCCGCCGGAGTGGCGCTGACCCGTGCGCCCTACGCGGGAGCCCTGCTGTGGACGGTCGGCCTGTCGATCGTCGTGTCGATCGCCGCCCACATCGCGATCGCCGCGTCCTCGCCGAAGGACGCGAACATCAGGGACCAGCGCGACCGCGAGATCCACCGCTTCGGCGATTACGTGGGGCAGTCGTTCGTCGTCATCGGCGCCGTCTCCGGCATGCTGCTCGCGATGGCCGAGGCCGCTCCGTTCTGGATCGCCAACGCGATCTACCTGGCCTTCATCCTGTCGTCGGTGCTCAGCTCCGTGGTCAAGGTCATCTCGTACCGGTTCGGTTTCCACCCGTGGTGAAGCCGACGAGGGTCACCAACACCATCCGCGCCCAGCGCTTCGCGCACGACGAGATGACCCAGGCCGAGCTCGCCCGCCGCATCGGCGTGAGCCGCCAGACGGTCATCGCCATCGAACAGGGCCGCTACTCGCCCTCGCTGGAGATGGCCTTCCAGATCGCCCAGGTGTTCGGGGTGCCTCTCGACGGCGTCTTCCAGTATTCGGCGAGTGGCGGCGGGAACGGCACGTGCACACCAGGTGGCACGGACGACGACGGAGGAGACAAGTGATGAGAGCCATCGTCCAGGACGTGTACGGACCGCCCGACGTCCTGCGTCTCGAAGAGATCGACCGGCCCGTTCCCGGGCCCGGCGAGGTGCTCCTGCGCGTGCACGCGGCCGGCCTGGACCAGGGGGTCTGGCACCTCATGACGGGCACGCCCTACGCCCTGCGCGCGGCGGGCTTCGGCCTGCGCGCACCCAGGCAGCGGGTCCGGGGCATGGACGTCGCGGGCCGCGTCGAGTCCGTCGGACCGGGTGTCACCCGCCTTCGGCCCGGCGACGAGGTGTACGGCACCTGCACCGGCTCCTTCGCGGAGTTCGCGTGCGCCAAGGAGGGCAGGCTGGCTCCGCGGCCGGCCCGGCTCACCCCCGAAGAGGCGGCCGTCGTCCCGATCTCGGCGAGCACGGCCCTCCAAGCCCTGCGCGCGGGGCGGCTGAAGCCCGGTCAGCGGGTCCTGGTGATCGGCGCCGGCGGCGGGGTGGGGACGTACGCCGTCCAACTGGCCAAGGCACTCGGGGCAGGACACGTCACCGGAGTCTGCAGCACCCCCAAAGCGGAGCTGGTGCGCTCCCTCGGCGCCGACGAGATCGTGGACTACACGCGCGAGGACCCCACCGCAGCGGCCCACCCGTACGACCTCGTCCTCGACATCGGCGGCAACCGCCCCCTGCGCGGGCTGCGCCGGGCCCTGACCCCGCGCGGGACCCTGATCATCGTCGGAGGCGAGACCGACGGCCGCTGGATCGGCGGCCACGACCGGCAGTTGCGCGCGCTGCTGCTGTCGCCGTTCACCCGTCACCGCCTGCGGGGACTCGCCGCCACCCCGCGCGCCGAGGACCTGCGCGCCCTCGGGGAGCTCATCGAGTCCGGCGCGCTCACCCCGGCGGTGGACCGCACGTACCCGCTGGCGGAGGTCCCCGACGCGATACGCCGCCTACGGGAAGGCCTCGTACGCGGCAAGATCGCGATCCGGGTCTAGGTCCCGCCGGTCAGGCCGGGCCCGCGGCCGCGGGGGCGCCCGCACCGGAGTCGGAGTCCGCGGGGCACGCATCGGCGGTCAGCGTGCGGTAGTGGGCGGCGATCCGCAGCAGCCAGGCGACCTCCTCGCGAGGCGTGCGGCCGCCGGCCAGGCCGTCGAGCACCGAGGCAGGCCGGGCGACGGCAGGCCGCGCCCCCGCTCCCGTACGGCGGCGCGCAACCAGCGGGCCTCGGTGAGCGCGGGGTCCTCGCCGGGCGCGGCGGGCGGCCTCGGCGGGGCGCCGTCGCGCCGCCGCCATCGCCGTGGCCCTGGCGTCCGGTACCGCCCACGCCGACAGCATCCAGGCGAACTCCGCATCGGTCACCTCCACCGGATCGCTCGGCGGCAACGCCGCACCGGGTGGCACGGTGACCCGCGGTCAGGTGCTGAACAGAGCGCAGGCCTGGGTCAACCAGTCCGTGCCGTACAGCTCGAACGGCCTGGAGGCCCCGTACAGCTGGTAGGCCGACGGCCAGACCGGCGGCCGGTACCGCCAGGACTGCTCCGGCTTCGTCTCCATGGCCTGGCAGCTCGGCTCGAGCCCCACGACGTACGGACTCCCGAGCTACTCGAACGAGATGAGCAAGTGGGACCTGCAGCCGGGCGACATCCTCAACAGCAGTGAGCACGTCGTCCTGTTCGCCGACTGGCGCGACAAGTCGGCGGGGACGTTCAACTACTACCAGGAGAGCAGCCGCAGGAAGCCGACCAACTACAACACGGACGGAGACCTGAACGCGGGCTCCCTGTCCTCGCACCCCATGAGCAGTTATTCGGCGCTGCGGTACAAGAAGATCGCCGACTCGGCGGGCCCTTCGCGTGCGGGTGTGTACCGTCCCGGTGAGTCGGTGTTCTACGTGTCCGGCGCGGACGGGGGTCTTGCCGGGTACTCGGGGTTCGGTGTGGCGGGTGACCTGCCGCTGACGGGTGACTGGAACGGCGATGGCAAGGACACCTTCGGTGTCTACCGCCCCTCGGACCAGACCTTCTACGCCACCAATGACAACTCTTCCGTCTCCATGCTGAGCACGTTCGGCAATCCGGGAGATGTTCCGTTGGCCGGTGACTGGAACGGTGACGGTACGGACACCATCGGCGTGTACCGGCCCTCGGATCAGACGTTCTACCTGACCGACGACAACCGGAACGTCGCCTACACGCTGACCATGGGTGTCGAGGGGGACACCCCGATGACGGGTGACTGGAACGGGGACGGCAAGGACACGATCGGTGTCTACCGTTCCTCGGATCAGACGTTCTATCTGAGTGACTCCAGCACCGGCGCGAATGTGGATCACTAGACGACGTTCGGCAACCCGGGGGACGTCCCGATCAAGGGTGACTGGAACGGTGACGGTACCGACAAGGTCGGTGTCTACCGGTCCGAGGCGTCCGACTTCTTCGGTGCGGCCAAGGACTCCGACACCGTCATCTACCGGGCCCGCTTCGGTGTTCCGGGCGACATGCCCGTCACCGGCCAGTGGTGACAGAAGCCCGGTAGAGCCGTGCGCGGCCGCTGCGAGCCATCCGTAAATGGTTGGTGCGGCGGCCGTGGACGGCGGATGATGCGCAACGTCCGCTGCAGCCGTGAGCCACATGCCCGATGGGATGTCGTGATGAGCCCTGCCGTGTCCGAGCCCTCCGGGGCCCGACCCGAAGCGCGTGTGACCGCCGGGGCCCTCCTGGGCAGCCGTGAGGCGGGGGCGGCGGTCTTCCGCGGGATTCCGTTCGCCGAGCCTCCGGTCGGCGCCCTGCGGTTCGCCGCGCCGCGGCCGGTACAGGGCTGGAGCGGGGTGCGGGAGGCCGTCGCGTACGGTCCACCGCCCCCGCAGGCCGGTGTGTTCGGGATGGACACGGTGGCGCAGGAGGACCCGGGCGACGACTGGCTGACGGTCAACGTCTGGTCGCCCGAGCCCGAGCAGGGATCCGGCCTGCCGGTGATGGTGTGGATCCACGGCGGCGCCTACGCGATCGGCATGTCCGGCCTCCCCGAGTACGACGGCGCCCGACTCGCCCGGGACGGCGGCGTGGTCGTGGTGACGTTCAACCACCGCGTGGGCATCGAGGGCTTCGCGCAGATCGAGGGGGCCCCGGCCAACCGCGGCCTCCTCGACCAGGTCGCCGCCCTCGAATGGGTCCGCGACAACATCCGCGCGTTCGGTGGCGACCCCGGCCGGGTCACGGTCTTCGGCCAGTCGGCGGGGGCGGGGTCCATCGCCGCGCTGCTGGCGATGGAACGCGCGTCGGGGCTCTTCGGCCGGGCCGTCGTGCAGAGCGCGCCGGGCACGTACTTCTCACCGGAGCTCGCCGCGGACATCGCGGGTGCCTGCGCCGCCGAGCTCGGGCTGCGGCCGACGGTGGCCGACCTGTCCGCCGTCGCCCCGCACCGACTGGCCACCGCCGGTGACGCGGTCGCCGCCAAGATGGACCAGTACGCGCACTGCTGGGGCCTGGCCGCGCACCGGTCGATCCTCTTCGCGCCCGTCGTCGACGGCGAGGTCCTGACCGCCACACCCTGGCAGGCCCTGGCCGACGGCGCCGGCCGAGACGTCGAACTCCTCATCGGCCACACCCGGCACGAGCAGCGCCTGTTCACCGTGATCGAGGGTCTGTCCGGCCAGGTGACCGAGGACCGGGCGGCGACCGCCCTCCGACTCTTCGCGCCGGGCCCGGACGGCGCCCGCCGCTACCGCGAGGCCTTCCCGACGGCGGGCCCGGAGGAGCTCTACGAGTCGGTCCACTCGGACTGGCTGTTCCGCATGCCGACGCTCCACCTCGCCCAGGCGCAGACGGCAGCCGGCGGCCGCGCGTACGTCTACGAGCTGACCTGGCCGGCCCCGGGCATGGGCGGCGTCTTCGGCGCCTGCCACGGCCTGGACGTCCCCCTCGTCTTCGGCGGCCTGGACCGCGGCCGGCCGGCCGTGCTGATCGGAGAGGCACCCTCCCCGGCGGCGGAGTCCGTGTCCGCCCGTATGCGCGGCGCATGGACGCGGTTCGCCGCCCACGGCGCCCCCGGCTGGCCCGTGTACGACACCGCCGAGCGCCTGGTCCAACTCTTCGACGCCCAACCGACGGTCACCGCCTATCCGGAAGAGGCCTCCGACCGGATCTGGACGGGCCACACCTTCCCGGCGCTCCCGCTCGTCGGCCCCCGGCGTCCCGGTCCCGAGCCGACCTCATGATCGACCGTCGGATCACTCCCCGAACGCGCCGTGCCGCCCCGCGCCCGAGGTGAAGCGGTCCGCCCCCGCCGCCGTCTCGCCCGCGCTCAGCGGGACCAGGCCATGGCGGTACTCCCCGGCCAGTGCCTCCGCCTCCTCCAGCCCGTGCTGTTCCAGGACGGACAACCGGTCGTGGCGCATGCACAGTTGGGGGAACGCGGCGATCTCGCGCGCCAGCGCCTCCGCGGCCTGACGTGACCGCCCCGGAGGCACCACCCGGTTCGCGAGCCCGATCGAGTGCGCCTCGGCGGCGGCGACCGGACGACCCGTGAGGATCAGGTCCATGGCCCGGCTCTCGCCGATCAGCCGGGGCAGCCGCACCGTACCGCCGTCGATCAGCGGCACGCCCCAGCGGCGGCAGAACACGCCGAAGACCGCGTCCTCCTCCGCGACCCGCAGATCGCACCAGAGCGCCAGCTCCAGGCCCCCGGCCACCGCGTGCCCGGCCACGGCCGCGATCACCGGCTTGTTCAGCCGCATCCGGGTCGGCCCCATGGGCCCGTCCCCCGAAGCGAGCACCTGATTGCCGCGCTTGGTGCCGATGGCCTTGAGGTCGGCGCCGGCGCAGAACGTACCGCCTTCGCCCCAGAGCACGGCGACGGCCGCGTCCTCGTCCGCCTCGAACCGGCGGAAGGCGTCGGCCAGCTGCGCCGCCGTCGGACCGTCAACGGCGTTACGGACCTCGGGCCGGCTCAGGATCACGGTGAGGACCGGGCCGTCCCGCTCGACCCGCACCGACGCCTGCTCATCCGCCATGCCGCCCCCTCACTGGCTGTCCTCGGTGAGCGGCCCGTAGTGGTACGCGAGCTCCCGCCAGGTCAGGGCGCCGCCGGCCTGCTCCTCCTGCCCGGGCCGGGCGAACCGCGCCATCCTCCACGCGCCGCGGTTGGGGCCCTCACCGAGCCGTGTCCACGCGTCGAGGTCGGCGTCGAGAACACGGGTGGGACCGTCGTCTCCGGGGTCGGTGTCGTCGATGAGGGACCAGTGGCGCAGGTCGGGGCGCTGAGCCAGCCGTTCCTGGTAGGCGGCGGCCCGGGCCATGAAGTCGCGACCGCCGGCCGGGGCACGCTTGACGTGCTCCAGCTCGTAGGCGTTGGCGAGGCTGGTGAGCGTGTGGCGCATGTGACCAGCCTAAAAGCTCGCGCCCCGGTCCGGGAGCCGGTCCGGAGATCTACTCCATTTCGGCTCTCGCACACGCCCGGCAATTCGAACGTTTTTGCGCCCGTCTAGGGTGCTCGCCAGACGTTGGCGAACGCCGCCTTCTCGATGGACCGCCGCTGACGTACGGCTTCCAGCTCCATCACCGCGTCGTTGACGATGGCCAGCACGGTCGTCACCGCCTCGTCGTCGAGGTCGAGCTCCTCCTCGGACGTGTCGCTCTGCACGCCCACCACCGCCGCGAGGGCGGCGAGCACGGGCTCGTCCGCCTCCCAGCGGTGCCGTGCCTGGCGGAGGGCGGGCGAATCGGCCAGCTCCACGCGCTCCGCCCCGAAGAGCGACCGGCCGCCGCGTCCCCGCGTCAGCTGACCGTCATCCTCGAGGGCGGCCTGGTACGCCGCGGCGAGGTCACGGCCCCTGCGCCACAGCCAGTCGTCGACCCGCTCGTACGGCACCTGCCGGGTGAGCGCGGCCGACGCATCGCCCAGGAGGCGGTCGTCCGACGCCGAGGGACCGCCCGGAACGATGCTGTCACCGTCCAAGGTGACGACCTGCGCGCCGATGAGATCGATCAGCTCGGCTCCCGCGAGTGCGAGCGACAAGTCGCCCTGTCCCACGGGGTGGTCCGGCTGCGGATCCATGGCGATGATGAACAGGTCTTTCGCCGTGGTCATGAACGGCTCCCCTCGGAGTCATCGGCAGTGGTGTGCCCACCCGGCGCCAGTATCGCTCCTGCCCGCGGTCAACCGCGGGAGGGCGCTCAGCGGTCGTAGCGCCGGTGGAAGCGCTCCACCCGTCCCTCGGCGTCCACGATCCGCGCGGTCCCCGTGTAGAACGGGTGGCTCGCCGACGAGATCTCGACGTCGACCAGAGGGTAAGTCTTGCCGTCTTCCCACTCGATGGTGCCCGGCGCGTGCGCGGTCGACCGGGTCAGGAACGCGGTGCCGGCCGCGCGGTCGCGGAAGACGACGGAGCGGGATTCGGGGTGGATGCGGGGCTTCATGCGGTGTCCTTCCTCATGCGCGTGGGCGGCGTGGGCCGCGTGCGAGCGTCGGCTCGTGTGCGTGCGTGCGTACGCAGGCACGCACGTGCCGGAGTGTTGCCGGTACGCCTCAGCGTTCCTCTCGAAAGGCGACGTGCTTGCCGGCCAGTGCGTCGTACTTCCGCAGGACGAGCCGGTCGGGGTTGTTCCGGGTGTTCTTGCGCGTCGTGTAGGTGGTGCCGGTCCCGGCCGTCGACTTCAGCCGGACGACGGGGCGTGTGGTGTTGCGTGCCACGTGGTGCTCCTCTCGGTGACATCCGCGCGGTGTTTGACTCGCGCATGCCAGCTGACTGCTCCAACAGGAGACCGGCCCGATGCATTCCCGCCCCGCGATCCAACCCCGGTCCGTTCCCCGTCCGAGTGATCATCGGTGTGGGTGCGTGTGCGGCGGGGCGCGGCTGCCCAGGATGGCGGCATGTCTCTTCGATCTTCGTCACTGCGCCGTGCGCTGGTTCCGTTCGTGGCCGCCCTGGCCCTGTCGGCCACCGTCGTGTCCTCCTCGGCCGCCGCGGCGGAGGCGTGCGGTTCGATCATCACCGCGCCCCTCGCCGCCCCCGTCTCCGCCGACGATCCCTGCCCCAGTACCGACCCGGTCGTGTGCCGTATCCGCGTGCTCCCGATGGACGAGAAGGTCGAGGCCCAGAGGACCCGCATCCGCTACCACGGACTCCTCGAGGACATGCACCGGACCGCCGCCGACATGCGGAACGCCGGGGCCACCGACGAGGAGGTCGCCAGGGAACTCGTCGACATGCGCAACCAGGCCAAGGCGATCACCCGCGCGGGCATGACCCCGGAGGAGGTGCGCATCCTGGAGGAGCGGAACACGGCCAAGTACGGTAACCCGCTCGGGCCCACGGCGGACCAGCTGTACGCCAAGTACGGCACCTGGCAACAGGTCATCGACGCGTCCATGCGGACGAGCTACGCCGTCGACCGCGAACTGAGCCTCGAGTACAAGCCCTGCCCCGTCTAGCGCCTGTCCTTCGGGGTGTACTGGCCGGTCTTGACCAGGCGGGGCGGGGCGGTGCGGGGCGGTGGCGGAGTTCGCGGCCGGCGGGTCGCTACCGGTTCGCCGCCCGGGCTCAGTTGGCGTCGGGGCTCGCCTCGCCGGACTCACGTTCCCAGGCTGCGGCGAACATCTCGTGCAGCGGTGCCGTCGGCAGGATCCGCCCGAACGGGCTGCGGATCTCGTTGCGCCACAGCGGGCGCACCGCATGCGGAGGCAGCTTCACCGTCTCCAGCGGCAGGTGCGGGGACTTCAGCTCGCTCCACGCCCCGGGCAGGAACAGGGTCCGGCCCGCCCGCGCCCGCTTGGCCTCCACCACCCGGCCCGTGCCCAGCAGTTCCGTACGGGCCGCGGCGTGCTGCTTGGGCGACCAGCCGTTCCAGCGCCGCACGTTCCGGTCGGTGGGCGCGGCGAGCGCCGCCAGCTGGAGGTACAGGGCAGCCGCGTCCGCGCCGACCCCGAGCCGCTCGGACACCCGTACGACCAGCTCCGGGCACGACTGCCGCGGGTCCGCCTCGTAGGAACCGGCCGGCACCGCTCCGGAGCGGGCCCGGTGCATCATCCGCTCCAGACCGCCGCCGGCCGACAGCGGCGCCACCCGGTCCAGCTCCTCGGCCAGATCGGTGACCTCCCGCACCCGCCGCCACACCTCCGGGTCGGCCACCGCCGCGGGCCGCAGGAACGCGGCACCGCCGGGCGCGCACACGACCAGCGGCCCGGAGTCGTACGCGGTCACCCCGACCGGCTTCGCCTCCTTGCGGCGATCCGTCGCCACCGGCAGCCGCCCGGGCCCGAAATGCTCCGCGATCCGCTCCGCGGTGTCCTGGACCCGCTCACCGGCCAGTGCCATCAGCAGCTCCGGACGATCGAGCTCCGTGCGCAGCCTCTCGTACAGGTCCATGGCGCCGGCGACCGCCGGATCACCCACGGGCCGGTCCGTCCAGGCCCACACCAGCGCGCTCGCGATCTGCCGGAGCGCGAGCCCCACCGGAGTGCGGTACGGCAGCTCCGCTCCGGCCCGCGGCACCGCCCGGACCTCCACCCCCACCCCGTACGGTGTCGCCGCCAGCTCCCAGCCGGCCGCCTCCACGGTGGCATCCGCGGCCGCTTCGTACCCGCCCGCGAGCCGCCGGGCCCACACCTCCGGCAGCCCCAGCTCGGCCTCCAGGGCGTCGGCCGCCCCGTCGTCCGGGGCGGGGAGCGTCCCGAGGCGCTCCCGCCACACCTCGGCCATGCGCTCGGCGGCCGCCTCGATCCCGCCCGCCCGCCACAGCTCGGCCGGGTCCTCGGGCAGGCCCGCCGCCAGGACGGCGCGCCGACCCGCCCCGCCGAGCCGCGCGCGCAGCCGCTCGTACGACTCGGCCGTCATCGGGGTCGCCTTGTACGGGGCCCTGCGCGCCAGGGCGCGGTCCTCGTCACGGTCGGGGCGGCCGACGAGGCCCGCCACCACGAGCCGGGCCACCGCCCTGCGCACGCCGGTCAGCTCGGCGAAGCGCGCGGCAGCCGACTCCGGTACCCGGACCGGCCCGTGCGCCTCGACCGCCGCGACCAGGGCCCGCAGCCGGGCGGCGTCATCGCGCTCCACCCGGACGAGCCGGGCCTGCGGAACCGCCGCCGGTACCGGGTCCCCGCCCGCCTCACCCGAAGGGGCGGCCGCCGCCACGAACCAGGTCTCCGAGCCGCCGGCCCGCACCGGCCAGGACGCCGCCGCGACCCCGCCCCCGCGCAGCCCGTCCACCACCCCGGCGGACGCGCGGCCCACCCACCACCGGCCGCCCGCGCGGGCGAACGGCTGGTCGGCCCAGGTGTCCAGCAGCGCCAACAGAGCGGCCCGCTCCCCGTCCGCGGTCGGCTCCACCGCCGCGCGCCAGGCGGCGGCGTCGATCGCACCCACCAGCTGCGACCAGTCCCGCGGGGGCGCCGGCGGCGAGAGCCGGCGCACCTCCTCGGCGATGGTCCCCGCCAGACAGGCCCCGTCCGTGGCCAGTGCGCCCAGCGTCGCGGGCAGGTTCACATCGGGACTCCGGCGCCACGGGTCGTCGCCCCCCTCCGAGACGAGCCCGAACAGCGCGGGCATCAGCTCGGTGTCCGGCGCGGACCGGCGAGGCACGGCCGGCGGCGCCTGCGCGAGCAGGGTCACCCGCCGGTGCAGGGCGAGCCTGCGCTCCTCCACCCGGGCGGCCCGCTCGGCCACCGCCACCACGGCCTCGACCAGCACCGGATCGCCGACGTCCGGCAGCTCCCGGGCCACGGTGGCACGCAGCTCCTGCGCGTCCGCGCGGGCCGCCTTCAGCAGGGCGTCCGCGGTCTCCCGGCCCACCCCTCTCAGCTCCCGGGATCCGGCCGCGTCCCGGGTCCGCAGCAGGTACCAGAAGGCGGGCGGCAGGGCCACGCCCCCCGACGCGGTGACGCGGCGCACCGGGGCCACCCGCGGATGGCGCGGCGACCGGTGCCCGTCCAGCTCCCACAGCAGCGAGCCGTCGGCGGCGTACGCGCGCACGCCCGTCCGCGTCTGCGCCTCGGCGAGGACCACGTCCTCCGCCCCGCCGGCCGCCGCACCTTCCGGCGGCGCCCACAGGCCCCACGGCTCCTGCCCCGGCCGGTCGATGTCGAACCGGGCCGTACGCCCGTCCACGCTCTCCACCAGGTAGTGGTCCGGCGCGTGGTCGCGGTGCCGGGTACGGAACAGCACGCGCGTACCGACCAGCCCCTCCCGGCTGCCCAGCGGGGAGGTGGCCAGACCGGCGGGCAGCGGCGCCAGTTGCAGGGCCTCCGAGGCCAGGGACATGCCGGCCTCGGACGGCTCCGCGGCCGGATCGGCGCTCGCCGCGCGACCCGGGAAGTCCGGCAGCGCGACCGCGCCCCGCGGCTCCCCGGTGACCGGGTCCACCACCTCCCACGGGCGGCGCCCGAACACGGCGTTGGTCCAGATCCGCGAGCCGTCGCCGAGCTGCAGCTCGTCCCGGTCGATGCCCTCCGTCCCACCCGGACGCAGGACCCCTCGGCCACCGTGGCGCCCGCCCCCGTCGGCGGTCTCGAACTGGAAGCCGTACGCCCCGTCCAGACTGCCGCCGAACGGCACCAGCCCGTCCACCTCGTCGGGTGCGAACACCTCCGAGGGACGGTCCGCCCACGCGGCGGTGTCGCAGTGGTAGGGGCTGGGCTTGACCGTCCAGCTCACCAGGAAGGAGCCGCCCACGTAGTGCACCGCGTACATCGTCGCTCCGTCGGGCACCGCGAACCCGCAGGATCCCCGCACCCCGTCCGGTCCGACGGCGACCGCCCGGTCCCGCCCGAACACCGTCAGCACCGGCCAGGTGGCGGTCACCCCGGCCACCCCTGCCACCCCCGCCGGCCCCGGCGGCGCCCCGTCCGCCCCCTCTGCGCCGAGGCCCGCCGCGAACTCGGCGTACACCGACTCCAGGGCCGGCCAGGCCAGTTCCTCTGGCAGCCCGGCCGCCAGCGAGCGCCGCAGCGCACCGGCCGCCCCCGCCTCGGCGAGGGCGTCGGCGATGCCGCCGAGCGCCGACACCGTCGGCCGGTCCAGTACGGTCTCCAGCTCGGCCACGGCCTCCTCGGCCCCGGCCATACCGCCGCCGGCCACGGTGTCGACGAGCTTGCCGACCCGTACGGCGACCTCCTGCGCGATGCCCTCGTTGCCCGGGAGCAGCGTCACCGCCGAACCGGACCGGCGCCCGCGCGCCGGCCCCCACCGCTGCAGCAGATCCGCGTGGACGGTCCCCTCCAGCCGCGGGCCGAACACCGGGTCGGCGGCCAGCGCCGCCAGGTCCCGCCGCGCTCGCTCGCCCCAGAACCGCATCCGCGTCTCCGGCCCCGGGTCGACGACCGCCACCCCGGCCGCCAGACAGGCGTCCAGCACGTCCGCGTCGAAGCCCTGGTAGTGATGGCGGGTGGTGTGCACCGTCACCGCGGTCCCCTCCGCCCGCAGGCACGGCCCCAGCCGGCCCACCAGATCGAGGAATTCCACCGGCAGCGGCTGCCGGGCCACCCCGCCCCCGGACTGCGCCGCGTACTGGTACATCCGTACGTAGTTCCCCACCCAGTGGTGCAGCCCGCCCTCGGGCACCACCCGCCCGGCCGCCATGGCCTCCGCGGCGCCACAGCCGATGAGCATCCGCAACCAGGCCCCGCCGTCGGTGACTCCGTCCGGGAACACCTCCACCAGCCCGGCGAGGAGGGCGTCCGTCGGCGGATGGGCCGTCAGGACCGTGCCCGCGGCGTCGAGGAGCGCGTCCGGAACGGACTTCTTCCTTGTGACCGACAGGATCGCGCCCACCAGCCGCGCAGCCTCCTCGTCCCCGTACCCGGCGGCCTTCGCGGAGGCCCGTACCCGGCGCACCAGATCGGCCGGCAGGTCCGCCGGCGAACCCGCCCAGGCGGTCAGGAACGCCTCCAGGGCCGTGTGCGCGGCGGACGGCTCCAACGTCTCGGCGAGGAACCGCTGGTGTGCCCCGAACTCCTTGGCCGGCATGGCCCCGCCCGCCGCGAACAGCAGCGCGTTGGCCCTGCGGTATCCGGCGTCGACCGGGAGCCCGTGCCCCGTCTCGGCCGACCGCGCCGCCGCATAGGCCCGGCCGCCCGGACGGCTCCCGTAGCCGATCAGCCGATGGCCCACGGTGTCCCAGAACCACGGCAGATGCGCCGCCGGCAGCCGCCGCGCCCGCGCCGCCATCGCGTCCACGAACCGGCCGGGCTTGGTCCAGGACCGCCCGAGTTCGGTGCGCATGTCCTCGACCAGATCGCGGGCGGTCCCGGCTGCGCCCGGGTCGTGGGCGGCGACCCAGTCGGCATACGTGGTCGAGGTGTGGGCACCGGCGGTGGGCAGCAGGGCTTCCAACGAGACGATCATGCTTTGCATCGTCGCACGCGGCTCCGACAACGCCGCCCGACGGGGAAACGGGACGCTTCCTAGGTTCGGGGCGCCCGGTCCCAGTCGAGTTCCCACAGGCGCAGGGACTCGTCCCGGTCCGCGGTGAGCACGAAGCCGGCGTCCGGGGTGACGGCCAGTGCGGTGACCGTCTTCATGTGGCCGTCGAGGATCCGCAGGCAGCGGCCCGTTGCGACGTCCCACACCCGCGCCGCCGAGCCGGTGCCGCCGGTGAGCAGATGGCGCCCGTCGGCGCTGAACCGCAGGTGCGAGGCCTGCCGCGGATGCGTCTCGAAGGTCCGTACCTGCTCGCCGCCGGAGGTGTCCCACACCCGGATCCGACCGTGCAGTTCCTCGCCGGACCGGACCGCCTCGGCAGCCACGATCAGGGTGCCGTCGGGACTCGGACACACCTTGGCCGTCAGCGCCGACTCGATCCGGACGGCTCGTACGCACTCGCCCGAGTCCAGGTCCCACAGCCGGGCCACCTTGTCGTCGCCGGCCGTCACCACCCGACGGCCCGCCGCGTCGAACGCCAGGGAGGTGACGAGCCGCTCGGGCATCGGCAGGACCCGCAGCCGACGGCCTTCGCACAGGTCCCACAGCGTCATCGTCGCTGTGACCCGGTTGACCGCCATCGCCAGCCGCGCGGCCGGATCGATCGCTACCCTGATGCCGTTGCCCCTCCCGACCGGCAGCGTGCTCAGGCAACGGCCGGAGGAGACCGACCAGGTCTGGATGCCCGAGGCCGAGCCGGAGACGACCCGCGTGCCGTCAGCGCTCAGCCGCAGCGTTTCGAGGGGCCGGCCGCCGGTCTCGATCACCCGCAGGCGGGTGCCGGACGCGAGGTCCCAGACCTGTATCCGCTTGTCGACGTCGCCGTACACGCCCAGTGCGGCGTCCCGAGTCAGGTCCACCGCCCGCCCGCTGACGATGTCCCGGTACTCCCCGGTCCGGGCCGGGAGGGTCCGGGCGGCCCAGGCGTCCCGCAGCCCGGTGCGCTCGGTACGCGGGCCCAGGGAGCGCAGCGCGGAGAGGACCCGAGGCGCGCGTGCGCAGCCGGGCAGGGTGCGGGCCCGCCCGAGCAGCTCGAGCGCCTCGGCGGTCCGGCCGGCGGTCGCGGCCTCCTCGGCCGCGGCGGTCAGTCCCTTCAATTCCTGTTCCAGGGAGCCGAGTTCGGCGTACCGGCCGGGGCGGCCCAGTTGGAGCGGGGCGGTGAAGCCCCTCGGCAGCAGCCACTGGCGGGCGGTGCCGTCGAGACTCGCGGAGAAGGCGTGCCTCCCGTCGGGGGCGAACCGGACCGCGGTCACGGGCTCCTCGTGCCCGCGGAAGGTGCGCACGCAGCGGCCGCGGTCGAGATCCCACCACATCACGGATCCGTCCCAGCCACCCACCAGCAGCGAGCCGTCGTCCGCGTCGAGCGCCGCCGAGCGGACGTGGAAGTCCGACGGCAGCCTCAGCAGCCGGACACAGCGTCCGCTGAAGAGGTCCCACAGCCGGAAGACCTTGTCCCGGCCCAGGACGACGGCGCGATCACCCCGCTGCCCGAACCAGATCTGCCGGACCCCGCCGGGATATTCGTCCCAGCGCCGGACGCACTCCCCGGTCGTGAGGTCCCACAGCCGCAGGACCGCGGACGCGGTGCCGTTGCCGCCGAGCACGCGGCGCCCGTCCGCGCTGACCGCCACCTGCGCACCGCCGGATTTGCCGGGCAGGGTCGCCAGGTGGCGCCCGGCGAGGAGGTCCCAGACCTGGATCCGGCCGTCGGCCTCCGCCCACACCGCGGTGCTCCCGTCGGCGTCGAGGCGTACCGGGGAGGCGGCGATGTTGAGCACCAGGGCGTCCGGGCGCGCCCGGTGGACCACGACGAAGGGCCGGCCCGCCCGCTCGTTCCGCTCGTTCCGCCTGTCGTGGCGGCGTGCGTTCACCGGACCCTCGCCGTCTTCCCAGCGGGTGATGCCGACGGTGCGCACCAGCCGGCCCTGCGCCAGATCCCAGAGCCGCACCGTCCGGTCCCGGCCCGCGGAGACGGCGTAGCGCCCGTCCGCGCTGATGTCGGCGGAGTCGACCTGGCCGGTGTGCCCGGTGAGCGCCTTCACCTGCGCTCCGGTACGTGTGTCCCAGACCCGTACCGTGTGGTCCGCGGCGCCGCACACCGCGAGCCGGAAGTCCGGGGTGGTCCGCAGGTCGTGGTCCGGCGGCGTCTTCCCGGCCGGGAACGTCTGCCACGGCAGGTCCCACCGGGCGACGCACCGGGCGTCAGCGGCCCCACGGGAGGCGAGGACACGGCGAGCCTGGCGGGCCTCGGGCCCGTCCGGGCGCTCCCGTGTCGTCCGTTCCAGGAGAGCGCTCGCCGAGGGCATGTCGCCCCGTTCCAGGTGGACCAGGGCGGAGAGCAGGTCGACCGCCGGCGGGTCGTCCGAGCCCTCCCGTACGCGTGCGAGGGCGGCCAGGAGCCCCTCGTCGGTGAGGTCGCCCCGCCGCCATGCCAGCAGACCGGTGTTGTAGTTCGCCTGCCGGTGTCGGGGATCGGCGGCCAGGGCGGCGGTGAAGGCGTTCTCGGCTTCGTCGGGCCGCCCCAGGTCGAGCAGCGACAGGGCGCGGTTGTTCAGCTCGTCGGCGCGCAGGGCTATGGCGGCGGGCCAGGCGCGCGGGTACGTGTGGCCGGTGAACTCGGCGTAGGTGCGCATGAGATCGTGGGCGACCTCGTTCATGGAGCGGGGTGGGTCGGCGGGGTCGCCCCGCAGGCAGCGCTCCAGCAGTCCGGCCAGGGACTTCGGCGTGTGGAGAGCCGCGCCGGCCGAGCCGGGCATCCAGGTGGCACCACCGTCGAACATCTCGACGACCGAATCCGCGAAGCCGACCCAATCGCTGCGGCTGCTGCCGTGCCGCTGCCCGGTCGCGTGCCCGGGTACCCGCCCGAAGCCGGTGACCTTCGCGACAGGGGCCGGACCGTCGCCCGAGGTGCTGATGAGGACGTTCGCCGGCTTGACGTTCCGGTGGAGGACCCCTTGACCGTGGGAGTGCCCCAGTCCCCAGGCGATCTGGACGGCGAGGTCGAGGATCCGGGCCGTGGCCCGCTCGGGGCCGCCCGCGTAGAGGCGACCGTCGTCGATCCACTCGCGCAGACTGCCGCCGGTCACGTACTCGGCGAAGATCCGCGGGACCCCGCCGATCGTGCTGACGTGATGGCAGCAGCAGACGTGCGGATGGGGGCTGATCCCCAGCCACTGCCCGGCCCCTTCGGCGAACCGCTCCCTCGCGCCGTCGTTCTGCATGAGCCGGGGCCGGGGGCTCCTCACCGCCAGGTCGATCCCCCAGTCGAGGTGGCGCACGCGGTACAGGAGGACGCCGTCGCCGTCGCCGTCGGCCTCGCCGTCCCGGTCCCCGTGCCCGTCCGCGGGCAGAACCTCGTACCGGCCTTCGATCACGTCACCCACACGCCAGATCTCCGCCAGGTCCACCCCTCCCGTACCGGCTGACATGCCCGCCTCCCCGTCCCCGTCGCGCGCCTGCCTGCCTGCCCGCCCTTCCGTCCGGCAGCGTGTACGACGAACGGGCCCGGCCCGCGGGTTCCCGTTCAGCCGGCCGGCTCGTGGTCGGTGAACAGGGAGACGAAGCTGTGCGGGGCGTTCTCGTCGAAGCACAACTCGTGGTTCCGGGCGGCCTCGGCGGCGGCATCGGTGCTCCGGGGGAAGAGGGCTTCCTCGTACGCCGTGAGTGCGGCCTCGACGTCGTCCGGGTGTGCGGCGATGGCGTTGGCGAGCTCGGCGCCGTCGTACATGGCGAGGTTGGCGCCCTCACCGGCGAACGGCGACATCAGGTGGGCGGCGTCGCCGAGCAGCGTGACGCCGGGCACGCGGTCCCACCGGTGCCCGATCGGCAGGGCGTTGACGGTCCGGGGAACCGGAGGGGTCTCGCCGTCCGTGATGAGTGCGGTGAGCTCCGGGGCCCAGCCTTCGAACTCCGCGGCGACCCGGGCCGTGGCCGCGCCCGCGTGGCCGAAGTCGATGCCGGCGATCCACTCCTCCGGCTTGTTGAGCGCCACGTAGGTGTGCAGGACGCCGCCGGGCTCCCGGTGGGCGAGGATCCCCTTCCCGGGTGCGAGCGCGAAGAGGGCCCCGCCGCCGACCGCCCGCGCACTGTCCCGGTGCCGGGTGTCGGAGTCGTACAGATAGGTCTCGACGAAGGAGATTCCGACGTACTCGGGCTTCGCGTCGGACAGCAGGGGGCGGATCCGCGACCAGGCCCCGTCCGCGCCGACCAGCAGGTCCGTCGTCACGGTCGCCCCGTCCGCGAACGTCACCTCGTGCCGGCCGCCGCCGAGCGGGCGGACCGAGGCGGCCTTGCGCCCCCACTTGATCGTGTCGGCGGGGAGCGAGTCGAGCAGGATGCGGCGCAGGTCGCCGCGGTGGACCTCCGGACGCCCGCCGGTGCCGTCGTCCGGCTCGTCGCGGAGCACCGTTCCGTCCTGGTCGAGCACGCGTGACGCTTCACCGCCTTCATGGACGAGTCCGAGGAATGCGTCGAAGAGGCCGGCGGCCTTGAGGGCGAGCTGCCCGTTGTAGTCGTGGATGTCGAGCATGCCGCCCTGCGTGCGCGCGGTCGGCGAGAGCTCCGCCTCGTAGATCGTCGCCGGAATTCCGTGGACGTGGAGGACGCGGGCGAGGGTCAGCCCTCCGAGCCCGGCTCCGATGATCGTGACGTGAGTGGTCATGGTGGTTCCCTGCCGTTCGCATCGCCGGCATCTCTGGAATGCCGTTCCACATCAGAATGGAACCCCGTTCCAGCGATGTCAAGGTGGAACGGGGTTCCAGGCGTATGCCAGGATGGATGCATGGCAACCAGGACGCGTCGTGCGGAGCGACGGGAGGAACCGCTCTCCCGGGAGCGGATCGTCGAGGCGGCGATCGGGATCCTCGACGCGGCGGGTGAGGGCGGACTCACGTTCCGCGTGCTGGCCGAGCGCCTCGCCACCGGGCCGGGTGCCATCTACTGGCATGTCTCGGGCAAGGACGAGCTCCTCACCGCCGCCACCGAGGGCGTCGTCGCCGGCACCGTGATCGGCGGCGCTTCCGCGGAGACGCCGCAGGAGGCGATCCGCGCCCTCGCGCTCCGGTTGTTCGACGCGATCGACGCGCACCCGTGGATCGGCAACCAGCTCGCCCGCTCGCCGGGGCAGTCGCCGATGCTGAGGGTCTTCGAACACCTCGGGCGCCAGGTCCGGGCGCTCGGGGTACCCCGGGCCGCCCAGTTCACCGCCGCGTCCGCGCTCCTGAACTACATCCTCGGAGTGGGCGGACAGAACGCGGCCAACGCCCATGGCCGGGAATCGGAGAAGAGCCGGACGGAGTTCCTCGACACCGTCTCGGCCGCATGGGCGAATCTCGATCCCGACGAGTACGCGTTCACCCGTGACGTCGCGGAACAACTCCGCGACCATGACGACCGAGTCGAGTTCCTCGCCGGAATCGACCTCGTCCTCGCCGGGATCACCGCGTCGGCATCCGACTGACCCGGCGGGGGCGGGGGACGGCCACCCTGAGGCCGGGTGCACGGGCCCACGAGGCGGCCGCGGAGGTCCGCCCCGCGGGCCGCCGTCAGAGGTCGATCGAGCGGTACTCGTCCAGCACGGCGAAGCCGGTGCTGTCGTAAAGGCCCATCGCGACCTCGTTCCCGCCGAACACGTTGAACATCATCACCTCGTCGCCGCCGTGCCGCGTGGCCCACTCGCCTACGGTCATCGCGGCCCGGCCGTACCCCTTGCCCCGGTGCTCCTCGTACACCTCCAGCGAGCAGCCGAAGGTCACGCCCGGCAGGAAGCCGTGGTTCACCCAGCCGGTGCCGACCACCCGGCCGTCGGCCTCCATCGCGTAGAAGCCGTGACCCGGCGTCAGGTACCCCTGCGGGAGGTGGTGCGCGAAGTCCTGGTCGGACTTCTCCTTGGCCTGCTCCGGCGTGAGCGCACCGGCCCGGACGATGTCCGCGATGTACCCCGCCTCCTCGGCGGCGTACCAGCCCGGGTACTCCTCCTCGGTGAGCGGGCGGACCGTCAGGCCCGCAGGCAGCTCGGGGTGCTCGGCCGCGGCCCGCATCCGGTTCTGCCGCCGCACGGGATAGTCCGCGAACGCTTCCGCCCCCGCTCCGCCGGTGAGCCGGACCTCCACCCGCTCCGCACCCTGCTCGGCGCACCACCGTTCGGCCCACTCCCGCCCCCGGGGCACCGTCAGGTCGTGGATCCGGCCCACGAGCGCCCCGTTCTCCTCCGTCACCCCGACCGCGATCCAGCCGGTGCCGTCCGTGGCCACCGTCCAGTCGTCGATGCCCTTCACCGCCCGCTCCAGCAGCGCCCGGGCCAGCGGCTCCGAACACCCCGCGGCCCGGTACCCGGCCAGCACCCGCTCCTCGAACCCGCCCCGCCACTCGGCCTGACCGGCCACCATCCCCATCTCGTCCATCCGCCCACCCTAGGGGCGACGGCGAACAGGGCCCGGACCTTTTTCAACGGGCCTCGCCGCGAGTGAGCGACTGTCGGTACATCAACCGCCGGGTGCGGCTGTATGTGTTCTTTGTGGCTGGATATGATCGGCGCCTGTCGCTCGCGCGATCCTGCCCCGCCGCATCCCGAGGACCGATGTCTCCCATACCCGAAGGCACCCCAGGGCCGTCGAAGGCCCGAAGACGGCGCACCGTGCGCCTCCGTACGATGCTCATCTGGCTCGCGGTCGTCCCCACCGTGGCCATGGGCACCCAGGTGGCGGTGACCGCCGAACGGCTGCTGGTACAGGCCGACCACCTGCGCGACGACTTGGCGGCCAGCAAGCGGATCGGCGAGCCGCTGTTCCGGCTCATGGCCGAGCTGCAGGCCGAACGCAAGACGACCGCCGCACGGTGGGCGGGCACCCCGGTCCCCGACGCCGATCTGCGCGACCGCAGGGCCGCCACCGATCAGGCCGTGGCAGAGTTCCGACGGCTCTCGGCCGACACGGGCGGCCGGCCGGAGTCCGCGCAGGCCGCGGAACACGTGAGCGACGTCAAGACCCGCCTCGACCAGCTGACCGCCTTCCGCTCGCGCACGGACGCCCGTACCGGTGTCGCCGCGCAGACGATCGCGTACTACAACGGCGTCATCGACGGGATCACCGGTCTCTACCAAGGGGCGTTCAGCCGCACCGACGACGCCGCGCTCGTCGAGGAGAGCCGCCCGGTCGTCGCGATGATCTCCGCATCCGAGATGCTGGCCCGCCAGGACACGATCCTCACGCTGGCGGGGCCTTCCAGAGAGCTGACGCCCGCCGCCTTCGGGGAGTTCCTCGATGACGCAGGTGCGCACCGGCACCTGTACGACACCTGGATCGTGCCGTACCTGCCGCCCGCGGAGAAGGAGACGTACGAGAAGGTCACCTCCTCGGACGCCTGGAAGACCAAGCTCCGCGTCGAGAACGCCATCATCGCGCAGCACAAGGTCACCGATGCCGGGATGAAGCTCCCGGCCGATGTCGGCGCCTGGCCGGCGGCGTACCAGGAGTTCGCGGCTCAGCTGGTCGAGCTGGGCACCCAGCGCTCGCGGGACCTGCTGGCGCACGCCGACGCGAACGCCGGCGAGCTGGAGACCCAGGTCTACTGGCTGGTCGGCGGAAGCGCCGGCGCACTGCTGCTGGTCGTGGCCGTCGTCGTGGTCACCACCCGCTCGGTGCTCCGCCGTCTGCGGCGGTTGCACGAGCGCACCGTGGCCATCGCCGAGCAGACGCTGCCGGATGTCGTGGCCCGGCTGCACCGCGGCCAGCCCGTCGACGACGCCATGCTGCCGTCGGTGAGCGGGAACCAGGACGAAGTCGGGCGGATCAACGACGCGTTCGCCCGGGTCGTCGCCGTGTCCGTCGACGGCCACCGGCAGCTCGCGGCCGAACGGCACGGCTTCGGCATGTTCGCCTCCGGCATCGCCTCGCGCACCGGCAACCTGGTCAGCCGCCAGCTGAGCCTCACCGAGGAAATCCAGGACACGTTCGGCCACGACGAGGCACTGCTCGCCGAGTTGATGCGGTCCGACCAGCTGACCGTCGGCATGCGGCGGCAGGTCGAGAACCTGCTCATCCTGTCCGGCGGAGAGGTCCCCGACCCGCACACCGAGCCGATGCGGGTCGCCGACCTGCTGCGCGAGGCGGCGGCGGAGGTCGAGGACTTCCGGCGGATCGAACGGCACGCGCTCGACGAGGCGAGCGTCGAACCGAGCGTGATCAGCCAGATAAGCCATCTGCTGGCCGAGCTGCTGGACAACGCCACCCGGTTCTCGCCGCCGCGGTCGAAGGTGGTCATCCGGGCGGAACTGGTCGCGGACGGGCTGTCGGTGGAGATCGAGGACCGTGGGCCGCGCGTGGGCGTGGCCGGCTACGAGGAGATGAACCGGCGCCTCCACTCGGCCCCGCCCTACTCCGAACTCGCCGAGAACGCGCACCGGCTGGGCCTCTTCGTGGTCGGCCACCTGGCCGACCGGCTGAAGGCCAAGGTCACGCTGAGGCGCTCGGTGTACGGGGGGACCTCGGCGGTGGTCGTGCTGCCGAACGACCTGCTTGCACGGGCGGCCGCCCCGGCCGGAGCCGCCGCGGCCGTGTCGGCGCCCGTCCCCGCTCCCGTACCCGTACCCGTACGGCGGGCTGCGCCCGAACCGGTCCCGGAGCCGACCGCCGCCGAGCGGCCGGAGCCGACCCCGGCCCCGTCCCCGGCATTGGCGGAGCGTACGCCGGCGCTCCGGCCCGTGACCGCGGAGAGCGGCACCCGCCCCGCCCTCCCGGAGCGCGTCCCGCAGACCCACATGACCAGGCAACTGCGCACGCCGCGAGCGCCCGAGCCGGAGCCGGGCCCCGGCACGGACACCCCCGAAGAGGTCGCCGACGCCTGGGCGGACTATGAAGAGGGGACGCAGAAGGTGGAAGCCGAGCTCAGACAGGAACAGGATCAGCGATGACGACGACCCCCAACTCCGCGACGTCCGGCACTTCGACGTCGAACGACGCGATCTTCAGTGTTCTGGAGAACCATCTGAACCGGATCGCCGGCATCCAGGGCGCCGTACTCCTCTCCAACGACGGGATCCCGCTCACCGCCTATCTCCTCGACCGGGACCAGTCGGAACGCATGGCGGCCGCCGCCTCCGGGATCGCCGCCACGATGAAGGCGATATCCCGGGAGATCGACGGCGGCCGCGTGATCCGCCAGCTGGTCGAGATGGACGACCGGTACCTCTGCGTCGTGGGGTGCGGGGAGGGCAGCACGCTCCTCGTGGTGACCTCCCGCAAGGCCCGCCTCGGCGAGCTGGGCGGCGAGGCCGTACGTACGGCACAGGCGCTCGGTGAATGGCTGGGCACGCCCGAGCGTCCCGCGGCGCCGAAGTCGTAATGCCCGAGCCCGAGATGTCGGAGCCCGAAAGACCCGAATCCCCGGCGTCGGATTCCCCGGCTTCGGAATCCGAGACCTCGGAGACCGAGCCGTCCGCACGGGAGACGTCCGAGGAGCCGCGGCGCGGCGGCCGCCGCCGTACCCGGCTGTACGCGCTGACGGACGGCCGGACCGCCGCGCCGCACACGGTGCTCACCATGGACACGACGATCACGGCGGCCGTCGGCGCCGAGGGCCGGGGCGGCCTGCCCACCGAGTGGCAGGCCGTCCTGGCCATGTGCGCCCCGCCGGGCGGGCTGGCGGTCGCCGAGATCGCGGCGCGTATGCGGATCCGGCTCACGCCGATGACGCTGCTGCTCGGCGAGCTCGCGGACCGCGGGCTGATCCACCATCAGCCGCCCTTGCAGGGGGCGGAGACCACCAACGTCCACATGCTCATGAGAATCAGGGACAACCTTGCCCGGATATGATGGATATGACCCGTCTGTCACCGCTGCCGGACAGGTGTCGCCTGTCAAGATCCTCGTCGCGGGAGGCTTCGGCGTCGGCAAGACGACCCTGGTCGAGACGATCTCCGAGATCGAGCCGCTGCGTACGGAGGAGCGGCTGACCGCGGCCGGAGTGGGCGTCGACGACCTCGACGGGATCGAGTCCAAAGCGGTCACCACGGTGGCGATGGACTTCGGCCGGCTCACCCTCGCCGACGCGGGCGTCGTCCTCTACCTGTTCGGCACCCCGGGCCAGGAACGCTTCTGGTTCCTGTGGGACGACCTGCTGAGCGGAGCCCTCGGCGCGCTCGTCCTGGTCGACACGCGTCGCCTGGACCGCAGTTTCCCGGCCATCGACTTCTTCGAGAGCCGCGGGCTGCCGTTCGTCGTGGGCGCGAACTGCTTCCACGGCGAACAGCCGTACACCGCCGAGGAGATCGGCGCCGCGCTGCACCTGCGCGACCCCGGGACGCCCGTCCTGCTGCTCGACGCCCGCGCCCGCACGGACGCCCGCGACGTGCTCCTCGCCCTCCTCGACCTGTTGATCAGCTCGGCGGACGCGGCGTAGGGGGCGCGGCGGGCGGCCGTGTCGGCGGTGTCGGCCGTTCCTCAGGAATCCGCGTCGCCGCCGGGCCGGGGCGGAGCGGTGGGTGCGGCGCCGGCGGCCGGTGCCGCGGCGAGGTCGGCGAGGATGGCCTCGGCCAGGCCCTCGCGGCGGATCCGCTGGTCGACGTACAGCATGGCGCTCGCCAGCTGGCTGTAGCCGATCTGGAAGACCTGGCTCGCGGCGCCGCCGAGGAACACGAGGAGGAAGGCGAACACCAGGGCGGTGACGACCCCTGCCGAGGGGGCGCCGCCACCCTCGGGGATGCCCTGGAGGGCGGGCATGATCGCGAACATGCCGATGAAGTTGAACGGCAGCTGGATCGCGTACGCGATCGCCCCCGCCAGCATGACGGCGACGATGGTGTAGCCGAAGATCCGCCACCAGTCGCCCCGTACCAGCGCCGACGAGCGCCGCAGTCCGGTGACCGGACCCGCGCCCTCCAGGACCACGACGGCCGGGGCCAGGCCGAACCGTATGTTGAGCCAGACGGCCAGCGGCATCGCGGCCAACAGCAGCAGTGGCAGGAGGCCGAGCAGCGCGACCGCGCCGTCCCCGGATCCGGCGGAGGCCACCAGCGGCACCCACACCGCCAGGACGAGGAACACCGGGGCGCCGGCGATCACGATGCTGAGGAACAGTGCGCCGGCCACCGCGGGAGCCCGCCGGACCGAGGACCACCACAGCGCGCGGAAGGTGGTGGGGCGGCCCATCACGGCTTCCTTGAGGACCGCCGGACACAGCGCGGCGATGACCGACATGCCCAGCACGCCGATGACGAAGAGCAGTACGAACACGGCGACGGCCGCGACGACCAGGGGCACGACGTGCTCGGACGCCGGATCCTCGCCGAACGGCGGATCGAAGACGGGGTCGAAGTGGTCGTGGACCGCGGCCACGGCGATGCCCACCACGAGGGCCATGACCGGCAGGACGATCGCCTGCACGGCCAGCACCACACCGGCGAGCGTCTTCCAGTGGCCGCGGATGGTCGCGAACGATCCGCTGATGACGTCCCCGAGGGCCAGCGGTCGCAGGGGTATCACCCCCGGCTTCGGCGCCGGTGGCGGGCCTCCCCACTGCGGGGCGCCACCCCAGCCGCCCCCGTGTGCTCCCGGCCAGTTGTTCTGCGTCATGCACATGCTCCGTATGTCGTCCCCCTGTGGGACGGACAACATATCTCAGCTGGTCAGGGACATGGCATGCAGTTTCGAGGCCCGGTCGCGGACGCAAGAGGGAAGCGGACGTTCCTACTTGAACGGCACATTGACGCAGGCCAGCTGCGCCCCGGCCGTACCGGCGCTGCCGGTTCCCGTGTGGGTGGCGTGCTCGTGGATCACCACGGAGCGGGCCTGATCCGTGCGGAACCGCCAGTCCAGGGTGGACGCCGAGGCGCCGTCGCCGTTCCGGTCGGTGGTGATGTCGAGCCACGCCTCGTTGCGGGGATTGGCGTATGCGGGGTTCGTCGAGGGCAGCTTGGGGTCCACGGCGTTCTGGTAGTGCGGCCCGGAGTCGCTGGGCTTGCTGCCGCAGGGCTTCTGGTGCACGTGGGCACCGAACGTCCGGTTCGCCCCCACACCTTGGAGCCGCAGTTCCACGTGGGTGTCGTCGCCGACCCGCTCGGTGACGGTGACCCTGCCGCCGACCGGTACGGCTTCGGTGTCGAAGGTGACCGCCTGGTGTGCGGGCGGTCCGCCGGCCGCCCGGAACGTCTCCTCGATCGTCACGTCCTGGCCGGTGACCGCGCCCAGGGGCAGGAGGGCGGCGAGGGACGCGGTGAGCGCTGACACGAGGAAGGACATCTTCGGCTCCTCTCACCACGGGCGTCCCGGATCGCCGGCGCAACAGGGCCCGGTGTACGGCATCGTCGGGACGTGTCGGCCGGCGCTTGCCGGGCCATGTTCCCGCACCCGGCGGCCTCGTGCAGGGCACATCGAGGGTGTCGGCCCGGTTTTCCCTGATCAGCCGCGTGATTCCCCGGGCCGCATCCCGGCGAGGCGGCGCGCGGCCCCGAGAATGGCACCGGATGCCGGGTCAGACGGTCACGAGCGGTGCGTGCTGTTCGCCGAGCCGGCGTACGGCCCGGGCGATGCGGGGGTCGGTCGCCCCCCCCGGAAGGGGGCGACCAGGGTTGCCCGGGCGCCGATGACGAGGCCGGTACGGCCCGTCAGGGTGCTGCCGGTGGCGGCGACGATCGAGGGTCTGGCCGCGACGGAGGCGGGGTCGGCGGCGAAGACCGATACGCCGGTGGCGTCGAGCCGCGCGGCCAGGTCGAGGGTGCAGGCGAGGTTGGCGAGTTTGGCGCGGCCGTGCCAGTGGAGACCGTAGTAGCCGCCGGGCGGCTCGACGTTGTCGAACACCCGCTTGGCCACCCCGACCGCTGCCGAGGTGACGTTGACGATCCGGCTCGGAGCGGCGGCCGTCAGGGTGGGGAGCAGGAGCTCGGTCGGCAGGTGGGGGGAGAGGTGGTTGACGACGAACGACGCCTCGACACCGCCCAGGCTGCGCCGGTCGGCGAACATCGAGCCGACGTTGTTGACCTGTACGTTCAGCGGTTCGCCCGAGGCGGCGTGCTCGGCGGCGACGCGGTCGGCGAGCACGCGTACCCCTTCGAGGGAGGCGAGGTCGGCGGCCAGGAACCGGGCGGGGTGGGCCGGGCCGGTCGCGTTGATGCGCTCGACCGCGCGGGCGCCCCGGTCGGGGTCGCGTCCGACCACGGTGACCGCGTGACCGGCGGCGCTGCGCCGGGCGGCCGGGGTCCGGCTCCAGGACCGCGCACTCGACATCGGCTGCGGCACCGGGCAGACCACCCGCGAGGCCGCGCGTGCGGCCCGGGCGGGCAGTGTGCTCGGCATCGACGTCTCGGCGCCCGCGATCGAGCGCGCCCGCCCGCCGGCCGGCCCGGGCCGAAGGGCTCCGCAACGTCGCCTTCGAGCAGGCCGACGCCCAGGTCCACCGCTTCCCGCCGGAACGCTTCGACCTGGCGGTCAGCAGGTTCGCCACGATGTTCCTCGACGACCCCGTCGCCGCGTTCGCCGACCTCGGGCGGGCGCTGCGTCCGGCGGGGCGCCTGGTGATGACGGCCCGGCGGGCCCCCGGGCCCAACGCGTGGGACGTCGCCGTCCGCCGGTCCCTCGAAGCGGCCACAGGGCCGGCCAGCCGGTGTCTGCGGGGGACCGGGCCCGTTCTCGTTCGCCGATCCGGCTGCCGTGCGGGAGATCCTGCAGGGCGCAGGGTTCGCGGACGTCGGGTTCACCGACGTCCACGAACACGCAGGGCCTTACCCGGCCGGCCTACCGGTGGCCTGATCTCCTGAAAGGTCCCCGTCAGGAGGAACGATCCTCCGCGGGGCCTCCCGGGTGACGCAGGGCGGCGCCCGGCACGGCATCGCGTGGTGCGGCTGCCCGCTTGACCACCATGTGGCCGTGATCCCATCCCACTTGATCGGTGCGTTCTCCGCACTCGCCCTGCTCGCACCCGCCTCCGCGTACGCCGCCCCGGCCCCCGCCGCACCCGCGGCCGCTCCCCGCCCGAACGACTTCTTCGCCGACCTCCCCAAGGGTGGTGACCTGCACAACCACCTGTCCGGAGCGGTCACCACCGAGTTCCTGATCGAACTCGCCGCCGAAGACGGACTCTGCATCACCACCGACACCACCACCGCGAAGCCCCCGCCGTGCGGGACGGGAACCCGCCCCGCCACCGACGCCGTCACCGACGCCGCGTTTCGCCGGCAGGTCATCCAGGCCTGGTCGATGCAGGACTTCCCGGCCGACGGCAACGGCCACGACCACTTCTTCGCGACCTTCGACAAGTTCGGCGAGGTGCCCTGGCGCCACCCCGGCCGCATTCTCGCGGAAGTCACCAACACGGCCGCCCGCCAGCATCAGTTCTACCTGGAGACCATGATCTCCCCGGCCTCCGGCCAGGCCCGCGCCCTCGCCGACCGGGTGGGCTACGACGCCGACCTCGACCGCATGCACGACAAGCTCCTCGCCGACGGAGGCCTCGACGCGGTCGTCCAGCAGGCCCGCGCCGATGCCGACACCACCGACACCGAGTTCCGCGCCGCCGCGCACTGCGACACCCCGCGGCCCGACGCCGCGTGCTCCCTTCCGTACCGCTGGATCTCCCAGGTCGCCCGTCTCGGCACGCCCGAGCGGGTGTTCACCCAGATGGCGCTCGGGATGCGGCTGGCCGAGCGCGACCCGCGCTTCGTCGCCGTCAACCTGGTGCAGCCGGAGGACGGGGAGGTCGCCCTGCGCGACTACCGCCTGCACATGCGGATGCTGAACTACCTGAAGACCCAGTACCCCAAGGCGCACATCACCTTGCACGCGGGCGAGCTGGTACCGGGCCTGGTCAAGCCGGAAGACCTCACCTTCCACATCAGGGAGGCCGCCCAGACCGGCCGCGCCGAGCGGATCGGGCACGGCGTGTCCGTCCTGCACGAGGACCGCTGGGAGTCGCTCATGCGCTACATGGCCGACCGGCGGATCGCGGTCGAGGTCCCCTTCCACAGCAACGAGCAGATCCTGCGCGTCTCGGGCGACGCACACCCCTTCGCCACCTATCGCCGCCACGGCGTGCCGGTCGTACTCGCCACCGACGACCCTGGCGTGTCCCGGATCGAGATCACCGACGAGTACCGGCGGGCCGCGCAGATGTACGGGCTCGGCTACCCCGAACTGAGGGACCTGGCCCGGGCCTCCCTGGAGCACTCGTTCCTGCCCGGCCGCAGCCTCTGGAACCGCGACCTGCGCAACGGCTACCGGCCGGCCGGGCCGTGTGCGGACGAGCGCCAAGGCGCCGAGCACCCGGGCGCGCGGTGCGCCGGCTTCCTCGCCGGCAGCCCGAAGGCGCAGGTCGAGTGGCGTCAGGAAGCGGCCTTCCACCGCTTCGAAGCGGCCCACCCCCGCGCCACCCGCCCCGGCTCCAACCGACCGGGAACTCCTGCACTGCACCGATGACGCACGAGGTCCGGCTCGTACACACCGATGCGCACGGGCCGGCGTCTCGCCGACGCGTCAGGAGCCCGTCGGCCGGCGCAGGCGCCGCCAGTGGCCGGCCAGGTCGTTCGTCGCGGTGGTCACCGAGTCCAGGCTCATCGTGGTCCGGGTGTCCCGTTCGTAGCGCTGCCAGTTCGGCATGGCCGGGTGGTTGGGGTCGCCGGTACGGATGAAGGAGATCCATGCCGCGTGCACGGTCGAGGCCAGCCCCTCACGGATCCGGGGATCGAGCCCGGTCAGGAACGGGGCCTGCGACCACTTGTCGAAGTTGTCGAAGACGAACGGCAGTTCCAGACAGTGCGGCGCCGCCAGCTTGCCCCCGTACGCGGGCGTCGGGAGGTCGAACTGGTAGGCCCAGACCGGCCGCCTGCGGGCCGCCGCCCGCCGTTCGGCGAGCGCCAGGCCGGGCATCCGGAACAGGTCGTCGCTGATCAGGTCCATCAGCACGTCCACCGGCCGGGCGCCCGGCCGGGCTTCCTCGTACTCGCTGTACGCCTCGGAAGCCCGGCTCCCGAAGGTGTCCCGTGCCCGTGCGAGCACCTGTTCCTTGGTCGCGGCGGCGTACGCCGGGTCGAGCGCGAAGGCGAAGTTGGCCTCCTCCCTGGTACAGCCGATCAGGATGTCGATGTCCGCCCCAGGGCCGCCGAGCAGCAGTTCGCAGGGGTGGCGGTCCAGCGTCACCTCGTCGATCACCGGCAGGAACGGGGTGGACCAGTACCCCCACCGCCCGGTGCGCCGGAACATCTCGATGGTGGCGCCCACCAGCTGCTGCCAGGGCAGGGTCCGCAGCTGTGCCACGTCCTTGGCCCCGAGGACGTCCAGGAAGGTGGCGCTGCGCCGCAACGACTCCGTACGCGTGGGGACCTGCAGCCCGAGCGGGGGGCTCTGGAGGATGGCGCGGCGGAACAGCGGGCGGCCCGCGGGCCGGGCACCGGCCAGCGCCGCGACCGAGAACGCGCCGCCGGACTGACCGGCGAGGGTGATGTCGTCCGGGTCCCCGCCGAACGCGGCGACGTTGTCCCGTACCCAGCGCAGGGCGGCGAGCTGGTCGGTGAGCCAGAAGTTCCCGCCGGCGCCGTCCTCGCCGAAGTAGAGGTACCCCAGCGGCCCGAGCCGGTAGTTGACGGTCACCACGACGAGATCGCCGTCGCGCGCGAAGGTGTCGCCGGAGTAGACGGGCAGTGAGCCGGATCCGGAGAGAAAGCCGCCTCCGTGGATCCAGAGCAGCACCGGCCGCTTGGCGTCGTCGGCCCGCGGGGTCCAGACGTTGAGGGTGAGGCAGTCCTCGTCGAACGGGGGCGAGCCGTGCGATCCGAGGACCGGGTCGCCGCCTTCCCGGTAGAGCTGCGGTGCACTGGGGCCGAACGCGGTGGCGTCGCGCGTTCCCGACCAGCCGGGATGGGGCTGGGCGGGGCGCCAGCGCAGCGGGCCGACCGGCGGCGCCGCGTAGGGAACGCCCTTGAAGACGGCGAGGCCTCCCTCGACGGCTCCGCGCAGTCGGCCCGCGGGCAGGTCCACGACGGGGGAGGGATCGTCCGCCTTCGCTGCCGCCTGCGCCGCGTACCCACTCGGAATCCCGGAGGAGAGCAGTGCGGCTCCGGCCAACACCGTGCTGTTCTTGAGGACTTTGCGTCGCGATGGATCGTCGGTCATGGTGCTTCGCTCCCTGACTGATCGCGGGACCGCCGCCGAGAAGTGGCATAGCGGAGATTTGACGACCGCAAGTGTTACGGCACATTTGTGAGTGGGGTCAAGGGGTGGGAGGGTCTCATCGTTCGGTGTCTTGCGAACTATTGACGGCCGTCTCATTTACACGATAGACACGTGTCACCCTCCAGGCACCCCATCGGCAACACCCGGTCCACCAGGGCCGGCTGACCACGTACGGAGTCTCCATGGCAGGTCGGTATCGCCCCATTGGTCTGATCGCCGTCACGACGGGCCTCTTGCTGACCACCGCGTGCGGTGGTGCCAGCCTCGGGACCGGCGACGGCGACAAGCAGGACGGGCCCGTGAAGATCGGGCTGCTCGTCCCGCAGTCCGGAACGTACAAGGCGCTCGGCGACGACATGAAGCAGGGCTTCGAGCTCTACGTCAAGCAGCACGGCGGCAAACTCGGCGGCCGGGAAGTGGAGATCGTGATCGCCGACGAAGGGGAGACGGCCGACTCCGGCAAGGCGGCGGCGGAGAAACTCGTCAAGCAGGACCGGGTACTGGCGGTGAGCGGCGTGGTCAGCTCGGCCACCGTCAACGGGGTCAAGGACCTCTTCGAGACGGGCAAGGTCCCGCTCGTCGGCTCGAACGCCTCGCCGACGACGCTGACCGGGACCAAGTACATCTGGCGCACGTCGTACGTCAACGACGAGCCGGGCAAAGCGCTCGGCACGTACGTCGCCGGGAAGGCCGGCGGCCCCGTCTTCCTGGTCGCCGCGGGCTACCAGGCGGGCAAGGACGAGGTGGAGGGGTTCAAGTCCACCTTCCTCCCGGCCGGCGGCAAGCTCGCGGGGGAGGAGGTCTACACCCCCTTCCCGGGTACGAAGAACTTCCAGCCCTACCTGGCGCAGATCCAGAACTCCGGGGCGAAGGCGGTCTTCTGCTTCTACGCGGGCGGCGCCGCCGTCGACTTCGTCAAGCAGTACCGGGAGTTCGGGCTGGCCGGCAAGATCCCGCTCTACGGGCCCGGCTTCCTCACCGAGGGCGGCGTACTGAAGGGGCAGGGAGAGGCGGCCGAAGGCATCTTCACGGCGCTCAACTACAGCGCCGACCTGGACAACGAGGCCAACAGGCAATTCGCACCCGCCTACCGGTCCGCCTACGGAGCGCCCGCCACCACCTACGCGATGGCCTCGTGGGACGCGGCGCAGGTGCTCGACAAGGCGATCAAGACGGCCGGTGGCACCGTGACCTCGGAATCGGTCAACGCCGCCATCGCCAAGGTGGGGGACATCGACAGCCCGCGCGGCACCTGGAAGTTCAACAACGCGGGCACGCCCGTCCAGCCGTGGTACCTGCGCGAGGTCAGGCAGGGCGCCAACACCGTCACCGCCGAGCTCGGCCGGCTGGGCGGCTGACATGACCGGATGGTTGAACGGCAACCTCATCAGCGTCGTCGACGGGATCGCCTTCGGTCTGCTGCTGTTCACGATAGCCGTCGGACTCTCCCTGGTCTTCGGCATGATGGACGTGCTGAACCTGGCCCACGGCACCCTCTACCTGACCGGGGCGTACGTCGCCTACGCGCTGTCCGACGGCAGCCTGTGGGGCCTGGTCCTCGCGTTGGCGGCAGGCGCCCTGGCGGGCGGTGCGGGCGGGGCCGCGCTCACGTTCCTCACCCGGCCGCTGGCCCGGCGCGGGCACCTGGACCAGGCCCTGCTGACGCTCGGCATCACCTTCATCGTCGCGGACCTGCTGGCCGCGGCCTTCGGCGGCGACGTGCTGCCCACGGACCCGCCGACGGCCCTGCGCGGCACGGTGGACCTCATCGGCCACGCCTATCCGGTCTACCGGCTGGTGTTCATCGGCGTCGCGGCCGGCCTCGCGCTCCTCGTCCACCTCGTCTTCGAGCGCAGCCCGCTCGGCGCGCTGGTGCGGGCCGCCGTCGCCGACCGGGACATGGTGCGCGCACTCGGGGTCGACGTCCGCAAGGTGCTGTACGGGGTCTTCGCCTCCGGCGCGGCCCTGGCGGCGGTCGGCGGCGTCCTCGGAGCACCGATCCTGGGCCCCGGGCCGGGCGTCGACGAGACCGTGCTCGTCCTCTCCCTCGTGGTCGTGGTCGTCGGCGGTCTCGGATCCGTGCGCGGTGCGCTCGCCGGGGCGCTCCTCATCGGGCAGGTGCAGACCCTCGGGGTGGCGCTGCTCCCCGAGTACGCGCCCTTCCTGCTCTTCGGCACCATGCTGATCGTGCTCGTGGTCCGGCCGAACGGCCTGTTCCCGTCGGCGGTGCGCGCATGAACCGGACCGCAGCCACCGGCGCAGCGGGAACCGCGGGCGTCGCCGGGCGGCGGCTGTCCGGGGCCGCCGTGGTCCTCGCACTCGCCCTGGCCCCCTTCGTCCTCGGCCCGTACGCCATCGGCACCCTGTCGCGGATCCTGGTGTTCGGACTCCTCGCCGCCAGCGTGAACCTGCTCACCGGCCTGACGGGACTGCCGACCCTCGGCCAGTCGGCCTACTTCGGAGTCGGCGCCTACACGGCCGCCATCGTGGCGACGCGCCTCACCGACATCGGACTCCTCCAACTCCTCATCGCCGCAGGCGTCTCGGCGCTGGTGGCGGTACCGACCGGGTGGCAGGCGGTGAGGGCGCGGGGCGTGGTCTTCCTGATGCTGACCCTGGCGATCGGCGAGATCGCGTACAGCGCCGCCGTCAACTGGAAGCCCGTGACCAACGGCACCGACGGCATATCGGGCATCCCGCCCGTCGTGCCACTGCCCGGCATGCCCGCACTGGCGCTGGACGGACTGGTCTACTTCCACGTGCTGGCCGTGTTCCTGCTGCTCCTCGCGGCCGTCTCCCGCCTGGGCTCGACCCCCTTCGCCCTCGCCCTGCGCGGAATCCGCGACAACGAGCCGCGGATGAGGGCGATCGGCTACCCGACGCGGCGCTACGCCCTGACCGCGTACTGCGGGGCCGGGGCACTGGCGGGCGCCGCCGGAGCCCTGTGGGTCTCGGTGCAGAGGTTCGTCTCGCCCGGCGACGCCGGATTCGAGATCGCGGCCCTGGCGCTGCTGGCCGTGGTCATCGGCGGCTCCGGCTCCCTGTGGGGAGCCTGCGCCGGCGCCGCGCTGGTCTGGCTCACCCGCGACTGCCTCGGGAACCTCGAAGCCGTCGCCGGGCGAGGCCCGCTGCTGCTCGGACTGCTCTTCGTCGTCGCCGTGTACGCGCTGCCCCGCGGGCTGGCCGGCGTACGGCTGCCGCTCATGACCACCCGAAAGAGAACGACGTGACAGACCGGACCCACGGCCACTCCTCCCTCCTGGAACTACGCGACGTCTCACGGCACTTCGGGTCCTTCCGGGCCCTGGACGAGGTCTCCCTCCGGGTGCGGGCGGGGGCGCGGCACGCGATCATCGGCCCGAACGGCGCGGGCAAGTCCACCCTGTTCGGCCTGATCTCCGGAACGTTGCCGGTCACCGCCGGATCGATCCTCGTCGACGGGCAGGACGTGACCCGGCTGCCCGTGCACCGCCGGGTCGGCCTCGGGATCGCCGCGACGTTCCAGCACTCCAGCCTCTTCATGCGGGAGTCCGTGCTGGAAAACGTACTGCTCGCCTTGTTGCGGCGGCCCGGGGGCGGGCTGGGGGGCTGGCGGAAGGTCACCGCCCGGCCGAAGGCGATCGCCCGGGCACACGCCCTGCTCGACCAGGTGGGCCTGCCCACCCGGCACGAGCTCGCGGCGGCCGAACTCTCGCACGGCGAACGGCGGCAGCTGGAGGTCGCCGTCGCGCTGGCCACCGATCCCCGGCTGCTGCTCCTGGACGAGCCGGCCGCCGGCATGTCTCCCGCGGAGACCGCGCGGCTCACGGCACTGATCGCCGCCCTGCCCGCCGAGGTGACCGTACTCCTCGTCGAACACGACCTCGACATGGTCTTCGAGCTCGCCGACACGGTGACCGTCATGCACCTCGGCCGGCACCTGGTGACCGGGACCCCGGACGCGGTGCGGTCCTCCGCCGCAGTCCAGAGCGCCTACCTCGGGACCGCGGAGGCCTCCTCGTGAAACCGTTCTTCAGCGTGCGCGACCTGCGATCCGGCTACGCCGGGGGCCTCGTCCTCGGCGGTGTCGACCTGGACCTCGACGCCGGCGGGATCGTCGCCGTCCTCGGGCGCAACGGGGTCGGGAAGACCACCCTCATCTCGACCGTCACGGGGCTCGTACGGCCGTACGGGGGCAGCGTCACCCTCGACGGCCGGGAGATCGCCGGAGCCCGCGTCGACGTGATCGCCCGCGCCGGGGTCGGCATCGTCCCGCAGGGGCGGCGGGTGTTCGCGCCGCTGACCGTGGCCGAGCACCTCACGATCGCCTCACGGCGTCCGGCGACGGGCCCGTGGACCAGGGCCCGCGTCCTCGAGCTGCTGCCGCGGCTGGGGGAGCGGCTCGGGCACCGCGGGGACCAGCTCTCCGGCGGGGAACAGCAGATGCTCGCGATCGCCAGGGCCCTGCTGGGCAATCCGCGCCTGCTCCTGCTCGACGAGCCGTCCGACGGCCTCGCGCCGGCGATCGTCGCCCAGGTGGGCGAGGTGATCCTGGAGGTGGGTGCGCAGGGGACGGCGGTCGTCCTCGTCGAGCAGAACCTGGGCCTCGCCTTCTCCGTGGCCCAGGACGTCGCGGTGATGCAGAAGGGCCGCATCGTCCACCGGGCGCCCTGTGCGGAATTCGCCTCCCGCCCCGACGACCGACGGCGCCTGCTCGGCGTCGACTGAGCGGGTCCCCTCACACCGGCCCCCCCCATCCCGTGGCGCCTGCCCACGGGGCCCGTGCCTCGAGCCGGTCCCGGCCCTCAGCATCGCCGACCGATGAGGGACCGGGCCGGTCATCCGCCCGCACCTGTCCCTGGAAGCGGCACCCCCATGGCAGCCGGACGAGGACGCGGAGCACATCCACCGGTGCTTCGTGGAGCTCCACGTGGATGCCGCGGCCCTCCTTCACGCGGCTGACGCATGGGACCTCGCGCCGGCTCCGTTCCCCGCCGGCCGACCGTCCGGCTCCTGTGCCGGTCCCGTGGGCTTTCCGGCAGGCCGCAGGGCAACCGCCAGCACAGCCGCTCCGATGAGTGCGACGAGCATGATCCAGACCGCGCCGACGTGCATGGCGTGGATGAACGCGTCATCGGCAGCGCGCGCGAGAGCGGGCCGGTGAATGGCGTCCGCGGCATGCCGTGCCTGTTCGGCGGAGACCCGCGCCTGGTCCTGCACCGCCTCGGGTACCGGGCCCAGCGAGGGTTCGATCGCGCGCCGATAGACGATGGACATGATCGTGCCGCCCACCGCGATCCCGATCACGCTGCCGGCCTGTCGCACCGTGTTGGTGACGGCCGACCCGGCGCCGGCCCGCTCCAACGGCAGGGAGCTGATCAACGCCGCCGTCACCGGGCCGAGCACCATGCCGATGGAGAGGCCCTGGACCAACAGCAGGATCTCGACCCGGGCGAGTGGGGTCCGCAGGCCGAGCAACCCGTACGCGCCCATGGTCAGCGCGGCCACGGCGAGAGCCGGCGCGGAGACGGAGCGAAGCGACCAGCGGCGGACCAGCCGCGCGCCGAGGGGCGCCCCCAGGATCGCGCCGAGCGCGGTCGGAAGACCGGCCAGGCCCGCCTCCATCGGGGAGAAGCCGCGTGCACCTTGCAGGTAGAACGCGTTGTAGAAGGTGACGGCGGCAATGGCGAAGAGGAGCAGTCCGAGCGCCGCATTACCGCCACCGAACGCACGCTGCGCGAGCAGTCGGGGATCGAAGCCAGGTGCCTTGATCCGCAATTCGACGTACGTGAAAGCGGCCAGCACGATCAGACCGACGGCGATCGGAGCCCACACGTCCGTACGACTCCAGGTGGCCGCCTGCCCCGCACGGATCAGCCCGTAAGCCAGCGCCGCGAGTCCGCTGATCGACAGCAGCATTCCGGCCGGGTCCAGCGGCCGCGGGACGGGGCTGCGGAAATTCGGGACCAGCGTGGCGATCCCGGCCAACGCCAGCACCACGACCGGGACATTGACCAGGAAGACCGATCCCCACCAGAAATGGTCGAGAAGCAGGCCGGCCAATACCGGACCCACAGCCATTCCGACGCCGGCCGCTGTCGACGAAATGGCGACCGCGGTTGCCCGGGCGGGACCGGTGAACGTCCACATGAGGATGGCCGAATTGGCGGGCATGATCAGCGCGCTGCCCACGCCCATCGCGGCTCGAGCGGCGATCAGCTGGCCCGTGTCGCCCGCGTACGCCGCCCATACCGAGGACCCGGCGAAAATCACCAGTCCGGTCGCGAGCACGGTCCGGTGACCGAAGCGATCGCCCAGCGCACCTGCGGTGAACATCAAGGTGGCGAAGGCCAGAGTGTACGAACCTGTGGCCCATTGCAGCCCGGCCGGGCCGGCATCCAGCCCGCGGACCGGGTCCGCGAGGGTCTCCAGAGTGGTGCTCAGCACCGTGTTGTCCAGCCAGATCAGCAGCGAGCACAACATGAGAACGGCAAGGATCAACTGCTGCCTGGACTTCGGCAGCGTAGGGGACTCGGCCATCAATACCCTCGGATTCGATCGGAAAAGATCTGGCGACGGGTCCGGACCGTAGGCCACCTTCACGCCCCTGTCAATTTCCGATTTCCGGTCAATGGCCCTCCCCTTGAGGCGACTTGGCGAGGCCATATTGCCGGGCTCTTGTCAATTCATTCCCCGTGAATGAACCGATGGTCTCGGTGCATCGCCGGAGACATGTTTTCGCGCCTCGGTCAAGAATTCCGATTCCCTCTTTCGCGGGGCCCTGGGCCACGCCGGCGAGCTGAAGGACGGCCAGTGGCTCCGGACGTCCTCGGGGACGTGGGTGCAGGTCACCTCGGTGGCGGCGTGGACGCAGGCCCGCGTGTCCATAACCTGACGGTCACCGATACGGATACGAACCACGTGCGCGCGGGCGCGGCAGGGATGGCCATGAGGATTTTCACCGTGCAGGGGCGGGAGTACGCGGCCCTCACCGTGCTCGGCAGCGAGGATTTCGACGCCATGGAAGTGGTGGAGATGACCGATGCCGGACGCGGTGGGCTGCTGATGGAGTTCCGCATGGACGAGGAGTCGGCAGCGCCGGCCCACCTCGGTGCGGAGGTCGGCATCCCGCTGCTCAGGGCCTCCCTGGAGATCTTCCGGGAGGACTTCCTGGAGCCGAGGCGCGCAGCGGGCCTGCCGCTGCCGCCCTGGTAGCCCGTACGGACTGAACCCGGGGAGAGCCCCGCCCGACTCGCGTCCGGCGGGGCTCTCCCCGGGTTCAGTCCCACACTTCCGCCGCGTGGTGACCAGGCGTACCAGGCGCCGTTGTACCACTGCTCGCTGGCACTGTCGTTGTGGTGGTCCATGTTGAAGTCTTCGGGGTAGTTCCTGACGTGGTTGTTCGGGTAGGTCCAGATGCCCGCGGACTCGTCGCAGACGTAGTCCCAGTGGCAGATGGTCTTGACGGGCACGTTGCCGAAGAACCGGTCGGCGCCCGCGAGCGGCGCGCCGACGATCCCGCCGAACGGCACGGATCCGCCGTTGGCGCCGGGAGGGCCCTGGCGCTTGGGGTCCGCGATGAGAACGGCGTTGACGTTGCCGAACGTCTGCCAGTTCTCGGTGACCCACGTGTGCACCACCGCGGCGCCCAAGGAGTACCCGCCCATCTTGACGTGCTGCCAGGGACAGGCGGCGCGCTGGTCGCGGACCAGCCGGTTCAGCTCATTGACGCCCGCACGGGCGCTCGCGCCGTTGGGGATCCGGGTGGGGTACCCGACGTGCTGCTGGATGTTGCCGTAGAAGCCGTCGTCGTTCCACGAGCTGCCGGTACCCCCGACGACGATCGTGTACGTGCCCTCGCACGAAGCCGCCGTTCTCGCCGCGGCCCCCTGTGCGGTGGCTCCCTGTACCGCTGAAAGCCCGACCGTCAGCAAAAACCCGGCTGCCACGGCCGAGATCCTTTTGGCTCGCATTCGATCCTCCCGGATAGTCGGCCCACGCGTCCGCGTTCCGATGCGGAACGCCGCGGGCCGAGGTCACCGGACGACCGTCGCAGCGTCCGATGACATCCCGATGAAACCCGCGACGGCGCGGCGACACCATCGGGATTTCATCGCCCTTTCCTAGCGTGGGTGCGTTCGGACAAGGCCTCGACCACAGGGGAAGGAAGGTTCGATGGCGCGGAGGAGATTCATGGCGAGGCTGCCGGTGGCGGCCGTGGCCGCGGTGGCGGTGATGAGCACGATGGCAGCCGCCGGATCGCCGGCCGGGTCACCGTCCGCCGGGTCATCGTCCGCGGGGTCGGCCATCGCCGTAGGGGGGCCGGACAAGCCGACGATCCGCTACACCGAGTACGGCATCCCGCACATCATCGCCTCGGACTGGGAGGGGCTGGGAACGGGCTACGGATACGCCGCGGCCAAGGACAACGTCTGCACCCTGGCCGAGACCTATCTGATGGTCAATGCCCAGAAGTCCCGCTATCTGGGCCCCGACGGCAAGGCCAGCCCCGGCGAGAAGCAGAACACCACCACCAACCTCAACAGCGACCTGTACTTCCAGCGGATCAACGACAACCGGGTGGTGGAGCGACTGCTCGACCAGCCCGCCCCCAACGGGCCGGAGCCGGAGGTCAGGGAAGCCATTCGCGGCTATGTCCGGGGATACAACAGGTACCTGGCCGAGACGGGCGTGAACAACATCTCCGACCCGGCCTGCCGCGGCGCGGCCTGGGTGCGGCCGATCACGGAACTGGACGTCTACCGGCACGCGCACGCCGAAATCATCATGGGCAGCGCCGATCCGCTGCTGGACGGCCAGGTGACCGCCGCACCCCCGGGGGCTTCGGCCGCCGCACCGCCGGCATCCTCACCCGGGGAGACGGCGGCGAAGATCCGCGACGCCTTGGCCGTCAGCCGTCAACAGAGCATGGGCAGCAACGCTTTGGCGGTGGGCGCGCAGGGCGTGTCCGGGGGCACCGGCATGCTGCTGGCCAACCCGCACTTCCCGTGGCAGGGCAAGAACCGGATGTGGCAGAGCCAGTTGACGATCCCGGGGAAGATCAACGTCTCTGGGGCGAGCCTGCTCGGATTCCCCGCGGTGAACATCGGGCACAACGACGATGTCGCCTGGAGCCACACCGTCGCCACGGTGGCTCCGTTCGGGCTGTTCGACGTACAGGTCGATCCGCTGAACCCGACCAACTACCTGGTCGACGGTGCCTGGCGGCAGATGACCTCGCAGCAGGTCGCCGTCGACGTATTGAACGCGGACGGCTCCATCGGCAAGGTCACCAGGACGCTCTGGTCCACCCGGTACGGCCCGATCGTCACCTCGGTGCTGGGTGTCCAGCTGCCGTGGGTGGTCAGCGCGCACGCCGTACGCGACGTGAACATGGACAACCTGCGGGCGCTCAACACCTGGTTCCACCTCGACCAGGCCAAGGACGTCAACGAGGTGGTCGACACCCTGGAGACCACGCAGGGCGTCCCCTTCTTCAACACCGTCGCCTCCGACCGCAAGGGCAACGCCCTGTACGCGGACATCCAGGCCACTGCGAACATCACCGACGAGCACGCGCAGTCGTGCCTCACCCTGACCGGGAGGCTGCTGTTCAACCAGGAGCTGCGGCTGCCGAACGTGCCGCCGGTCTCCGTCCTCGACGGCAAGCACAGTGCGTGTGACTGGCCGGACGACCCGAACGCGGTCGCGCCGGGACTGCTGGACCCGCACAAGCAGCCACGCCTGATCCGCAAGGACTTCGTCGGCAACGCCAACGACAGCGCCTGGCTCACCCATCCCGAGCAGCCGCTGTCCTTCCCGAGGGTGATGGGCGATACGGCGGCTCCCCGATCACTGCGCACCCAGGAGCTGATCCTGACCGCGCAGAACCGGATCAACGGCACCGACGGCCTGCCGGGCAGGGGCTTCACACCGGAGAACATGCGGCAGTTGCTCTTCGCGGACAACAGCAGGGCGGCCGATCTGGCCCTCGACGCCACGGTCGCGATGTGCCGGAGCGTCCCCTTCGGACTCATCCTGGTGGACGGAAATCTGGTCAACGTGAGCGAGGCCTGCCCGATCCTGGCCGCATGGCGGGACCACAACTTCACGGCGGACAGCCGGGGGTCGTGGCTGTTCGAGAACTACTGGGCCTTCCTGCTGGGCGGGCAGGCGATCGAGAAACTGCCGTGGCGGGTGCCCTTCGACCCCAAGGACCCGGTGCACACGCCCAATTCGCTGGACTCCGGAAGCTCCGCCGTCCGCGACGCGTTCGGCCGGGCGGTCCTCGCGCTGCGCAGGGCGGGCGTTCCGCTGAACGCGCCGCTGTCGGACGTCCAGAAGGTCACCCGAGGCGGTGAGCAGATCCCGATCCACGGTTCGATCGGTGAACTGGGCGTACTGAACGTGGTCACTCCCGGCCTGGTCGACGGCAAGCTCGACATCACCTTCGGATCCAGTTTCATCCAGCAGGTGAAGTTCACCGCCGACGGCCCGCCGCAGGCCTCCTCGGTGCTCGCCTACTCCCAGTCGGCCAATCCGAACTCACCGCACCACGCCGACCAGACCAAGCTGTTCTCGGCCGGTCAGTGGGTGACTGAACGGTTCACCGAAGACCAGATCGCGGCTTCGCCGGCACTGGAGATCAAGGTCCTTTCCTGATGAGGCGGCTCTTCCGTCGGCATTTCCAACGACAAAGCTCCCAAGGGGGAAACAGCGTGATGAGGAAAACGAGTCGGTGGCGCATGGTGGTGGCGCTGATGGCCGCCATCGTGGCGATGGCCACGCCGGCGGGCACGGCACAGGCTGCCGAGCCCACCGGGCCGCCACCGCTGGCGGACGGCTTCGGCCTGACCCAGGTCGACACGGCGACGGGCGGTCCCCGCAACTTCTACATCACCGTGACCACACCGGAGGTCGCGGGCAAGCACCACATCAAGATCATCCTGCCGAGCGGCTACTACGACGACCCGGCCAGGCGCTATCCGGTGCTGTACTTCCTGCACGGGTCCCCTGACGACCCGATCCAGCAGAACTACCCGGCGCTGACCGCCTCCGACCAGATGATCACAGTCATTCCGGACGGCGGCGCTCGGGGCTGGTACGCCAACTGGCTCAACCAGAGGACCGCGGCCGGTGCCCAGAACTGGGAGAACTTCCACCTCAAGCAGGTGATCCCGTTCATCGACGCGAACCTGCGCACCATCGCCACCAAGAAGGCCCGGGCCGTCGCCGGCGTCTCCATGGGCGGGTTCGGGGCCCTGCACTACGCCCAGGTCCGTCCCGACCTGTTCAGCCAGACCGCTTCCCTGTCGGGCGACATCGATCTGTCGGTCCGGTCCATGGACCTGCGGATGGCCGTCGTCGCCTCCCTCGTCGCCTACGAGCCCGGCGTGGACAGCGACGCCGCGTTCGGCTCGCCCTACCCGGTGTTCAACGCCGACTGGAGGTTCAACGAGGTCGACCCGGCGGCGCACATGAACAAGCTCGCGGGAGTGGGAGTCTCCCTCTACGTGGGCAACGGACGCGGAGACGTCACCGATCTGGAGTTCTGGGTCGAGAGCGCGTCCAAGCACGTCAAGGACAGCATGGACGCCCTGCGGATGCCCTACTACTACGTCGACTACGGCGACGGTTCCGCCTGGGGCACCCAGTGCAACGGCGGCCACAACGCCGGCTGCTGGGAACAGGACCTCCGCGACCTGATCCCCAGGCTGGAAAGGTCCTTCGCCGCCTGACGGAACGGCCCCCCGCACGACCACTCGCAGACAAAGGAGTCGAAAGATGGAAACGCGAAACCTCGACGCGCCCTGGGGCACCACCCGCATGGCGCCGTACGCCGAGACCGCCCCGGTACCTTCGTACGTCCCGGTGATCGACCCCGAAACCCAGATCGCCTTCGTGGTTGACGAGCACGGCCGCACGGTCGAACTCCACGACTCACGAACCAGCAGCAGCACCTCGAACTCCACGAGTACCAGCAGCGCCGACAGCTACGACTCCGATGACTCCTCGGACTCCGACCAAGACCACTGATGACGACAGGACCGCGCGGGTCGGTGCTGGTGCTGACCAGCCCCGACGACGTGACCGCCGACCTGGTGCTGCGCATCCTCGCGCAACGCCGGGTCCCGGTGGTCCGTCTCGACCCCGGCCCGGACCTGAATGCGGGTGCCGCGCTCACCGCCACGTACTGCACGGGCGGTCAGCGCGGCACCTTGCGCACGCCGAGCCGCGAGCTCGACCTCACCCGGGTGCGCTCCGTCTGGACGCGCCGTCCCTCACGCTTCGAAGGCCCGCCCGAACTGGATGGTCAGGAACGCCGGTTCGCCGCATCCCAGTCACTGTGGGGTGTCGGCGGCATCCTCGCGTCGCTTTCCGGAGCCCACTATGTCAACCACCCGTGGAACAACCGGGCGGCGGAGTACAAACCGGCCCAGCTGGCCGCCGCTCAGCGCAGCGGCCTCCCGGTCCCCAGCACGCTGATCACCAACGACCCGCGACAAGCGCGGGAGTTCGCCGCCCTCCACGCCGGCGGAGTGGTCTACAAGCCGTTGTGGAACACCCCCTATGCGGTGGACGGCCGAGCGCAGCAGGTGTGGGTACGGGAGGTGCGCCCGCACGAGATCACCGCCGCCGTGGCCGCCTGCCCGCACCTCTTCCAGGCCAAGGTGGAGAAGGCGTTCGACGTACGCCTCACGGCCGTCGGCAACCGGCTGTTCGCGGTCCGGATCGACAGTCCCGATCTCGACTGGAGGCAGCGGCAGTCCTTGATGGAGTGCGCGCCGATCGCGGTCCCCGATCCGGTCGCGCGCGGGGTCTGCGCCTACCTCACCGCTTGCCGACTCACCTTCGGCGCATTCGACTTCGCCGTCACGCCCGCCGGCGACTGGTACTTCCTCGAGTGCAACCCCAACGGCCAGTGGGCATGGCAACCCGGCTCGATCACCGACTCGATCGCCCGTGCCATCGCCGATCAACTCCAGAACGGCCCCGAAGCGTGAGCCCGTCCCCTGAACTCCGCGCCGGCACGGAAGGGGTCAACCGGTGCAGGTGATCGAGAAGGGGACCGGGTTGGAGGTGGCGTGTGTGGGGCTCTGGAGTTCCACTGCCATCCCGGTGGTGAGGGTGCCGGCCCTCGCGTAGGCCGTCAGGTGCACCGTGTCCTGTCCCGTGGGGGTGGCCCTGTCCCCGATCTTCATGGTGCGCCAGTGCGGGTCCACCACCGAGCCGTCGCCGGACACCCAGCGGTAGGAGATCAGGGTCGGCTCGGAGGCGGTGAAGGTCGCGGTGAACGCCGGGGCCTTGCTCTCGGGGCTCGGGCAGCGGCCGGTGTAGGTCGTGTTCGCGCCCACCACCGACATCCGTAGGCCCGAGCCGGCGGCGGTGTCCCCGTCGTTGCCGGTGAAGGCGTAGGCCAGCCCGGCGGCGGTCAGCACGCAGGCGGCCGCGCCGGCCGTGACGAAGGCCGCCGTACGGCGCCTGCGGAGCGGGGTGCCGGGTACGTGGGGCTCCGGCTCCGGAAGCGCCCCGGCCGCGGCGGCCGCCGCCACCTGTTCCGCCTGAGTCGGCAGCACCGGGGCGGCCGTCGTGGTGGCGCCCGGTCCGCGGGCGATGGCCCGCAGGGCTTCGGCGACCTCGAAGGCGGGGGTCCGCTCGGCCGGCTCCTTGCGGAGCAGCCCGGCGATGACCGGGGCGAGCGGGCCTGCCAGGGCGGGCACCGGCGGTTCCTCGTCCACCACGGCCCGCAGCGTGCTCAGTGCGGTGTCCTGCCGGAAGGGGGATATGCCCTCGACGGCCGCGTACAGCATCACCCCGAGCGACCACAGGTCCGACTCGGGACCCGAGGGGCGGCCCAGCGCCCGCTCCGGCGGCAAGTACTCGGGGGAGCCGACCACCTCGCCGGTCATGGTCAGGGCGGTGCTGCCCTCGACCATCGCTATGCCGAAGTCCCCGAGCACCACCCGCCCGTCCTCGGCGAGCAGCACGTTCGCCGGCTTCACGTCCCGGTGCTCCACCCCGACGGCGTGCGCGGCACGCAGTGCGCCCAGTACCTCCGCGCCGATGTGCGCGGCGTGCCGCGGGGTGAGCGGCCCTTCGGCCCGCAGCAGATCGGCCAGCGACTGCCCGCGGATCAGTTCCATCACGATCCAGGGCCGGTCCTCGTCCATGACCACGTCGTAGACCGTCACCACGTGGCGGTCGGGTATCCGGGCCGCCGCCCAGGCCTCACGTTCGAGCCGGCTGTACATCCGCGCGATGTCGCCCGCCCCCAGGCCGGCCGGCGGCCGCACCTCTTTGACGGCGACCTCCCGCTGCAGGGTCTCGTCGCGGGCCCGCCACACGGTGCCCATGCCGCCCTCGCCGAGCCGGGACAGCAGCCGGTAGCGGCCCGCGATCAGGCGTTCGCCGCCGGGTGCGGCCGACGCGTCCGGAGTGCCCGCGAGCACGGTCTCCGTCACGGTCTCGGTTTCCTCGTAGCGCATGGGGGCGGTTCTTCCTCTCAAGGCGGCCGACGTGAACATCACGTACCGGCCGGACCCCCGGTTCAGCCGGGCGCGGGGAAATTTTCGGGGATGCCCGAACCGAACACCTTCTCGATGGCGTGTTGCTGTCGTAGGAACAGTCAGCAGCATCGCTTTTTCGAGGAGTGTGCAGTGCCATCGGTCATCGTCGGGCGCACGGGTCCCTTCACCGGGCAGAGCGTCGTCCTGGACAGTGAGCCCCTCAGCTTCGGGCGCAAGAGCGACAACAGCGTCGTGATCGTCAGCCCCAGCGCCTCCCGGCTGCACGCCGAGGTCCTCGCGGAGGACGGCGGGTTCGTCCTCTACGACCGGGACAGCCGCAACGGCACATTCGTCAACGACCAGCGCGTCACCCGGCACGTCCTGCGTGCGAACGACTGCATCCGCATCGGGGACGAAACCTTCCTCTACGAGGCGCAGGACTCCATGGAGACGGTCATGGACCTCTCCCTCCTGGACGTCCCCCGGCCGAGCGCCGCGGACCCCGGCACGCTGCGGGTCACCGTCACCGGTGGCGGACCGGTCGGACTCGCCTTCGCCCTGGCGCTCGACGAGATGATGCCCGGCCGCACCGCCATCACCCTCTACGACGGCCGGTGGACCAGGAAGGGCGCCTCGGTCGTCTGGAAGGACGAGACGCAGGGCAACTTCCGCCGACAGCAGGTGGTGACCGTCCAGAGCCGGCAGTACCTCGCCCTGTCCGAGGAGGTGCTCACCGCGCTCTTCGACGACGACGGCGCCTACTCCGAGATGTGGCCCGTCGGCCCGGACTCCGTCGACGGCCGCCCGCCCCGCAACATCCGGATCGCCCACATCGAGGACCGACTGCTGGACCTGGCGAACCGGCGGTCGGCGATCCGCCTCGTCCCCAGGCGTTTCGACGTGGAGGAGCAGCAGAACCGGCTCACCCAGGAACACGTCCTGGTGGTCAGCGAGGGAGGCCGCTCCCGCACCCGCGAGCACTACGCCGACCGCTTCGGCGCGGCCGACGCCTCGATCTACTCCCTCGACGGCGAGCACCTCCAGGACATCGTCCTGGGCCTGCGCGTCAAGTCGAAGCTGCCCGACCCGATGAGCGTACTGCTCACCGTGTCGCAGAACCGGTTCCTCCTCAACTCGCTGCGCGGCGAGGGCTTCCTGAACATGCGGCTCACCCGCGAAGAGGCCAGGAACGTCATCGGCATCGACCCGGTGCGCCAGGTGTTCGAGGAGTGCATCGCCACCCGCCCCTGCCTGATGAGCCGGCAGGAGGAGGACAACGAGTTCCGCTGCCCCACCCACGGCACCCTGTTCCTGCCCGCCCTGCTGCGCAGCTCCCCGCTGTGGAAGGAGATCCGGCAGGGCCTCGGCCTCTTCGGCGTGGCCGAGGACGACCTGTCCGCGATCACCTCGTTCCGGCTGGACATGGTGCAGCGCCCGCGGTTCACCGCGCAGTTGCACCGCCCGACCGCGACCAGGCCCGGTACGTACGGATTCCTGCTCGGGGACGCGGCCAACGCCATCCACTTCTGGCCGGGCCGCGGTCTCAACAGCGGTCTCGCCTCCGCGACTTCACTGGCCCGCTCGCTCAGCCGCGCCTGGCAGGGCAAGCCCCTGCGGGACGCCGACTTCATCCGGCACGAGGCGGCGATGTCCATGCTCCAGTACCGCCACAAGAGCCGGGCATGGAACGCCATGGTGACCACCGACGAGCAGGGCGTCACCCGCGCCATCAGGGACATCATCGCGCGCAGCGCGGAGGCCGGCGGCGGCGCATCCGGTGCGGCGCCCGGGCCGGCACCGGCTGTCGCGTCCGGTGTCGGAGGCGGGAGCGATCTGGACGCGATGCTGGACCGTATGTCCGGGATCCGAGACCGGCTCGCGCCCCGGCTTCCCGGCCTGCCCACGGACGCGGAACTCCGCTCCCACCTCGCCTCGATCGCCCCCGTCACCCTGCGCACCCTGCGGGAGAGCGGCGCCTGGGACACCCTGATCGTCGGCGGGGAGGAGGCGGACATCGACCTCTTCTACCAGTCGGACTCCCCGGTCTTCGTGCCCCGCCCGGCCGACCCCCGGGCCCTCCCGCGGTCGTAGGGGGGTGTCCGCATCGCTCGCCACCGGCTGGTAACAGCTGTTACCATCGGCGCATGGCGAAAACACAGCTGGGTGCCCGCGTCGACGCGGACATCGCGGAACTGGCGAAGAAGCGCGCCGCCGACCTGGGCTTGAGCATCGGCGACTACCTCGCACGCCTCGTGCAGGACGACGCCAGCGGGCTGCGGGCCCGGGCGGTGGACGCCGCCGCCCGCTTCCTCGCCGAGCACCAGGGCGTCTTCGACGAGGCCGAGGATGCGGAGCGGTCTTCGCCGGGGGCGCGTGCCGCCTGATGGAACTGCACATCGACGTCGCCTGGATCCTGCAGGTCGCCGAAGCGGCCGGGGTGGGCGACCCGGCCCCGGACGACTACGGCGTGCCCGTCTCGGCGGTCGCCCGCCACCGGGCCGAGCTGTTCGAGCAGCCGCTGTACGACGGTCCGTACGCGAAAGCGGCAGCCCTCGTCCACACCCTTGCCCGCTGCCGCTGGCTGGAGCGCTCCAACCTGGCCGTCGCGGCGGCCACCGGCGTCATGTACCTCGAAGCCGCCGGGATCCGTGTCAAGCCCACCCGGGACGATGCCATCGCCCTCCGGGATCTCCTCCTCAGCCCCGCCTGCTCCGCCGGGAGGATCTCCGCACTGCTGCGGACCTGGCCCACCGCCACCTGACCGCCGCCGCTGCCGTCCGGCGCAGTACGGCCGCCGGCCGGGCTTGCCGGGAAAGCCCGGGGCCGGCCCCAGCGGGTGCGGGGTGCGGGGGGCTGTTCTAGCGTCGATGGGGGGACCGGAACGCAAGACCCGGAGAGCAGGTGCGTCTCATGCGCGCGTCCACTCGTATCGCAAGCGTCCTCACCGGCCTGACCCTCGCACTGGGGGGCGCGGCCTTCACGGCCCCGGCCGCGCACGCGGATCTCTCGTCCTGCATCAACCAGGTCGAGCAGGAGCTCCACGGTGGCGAGGCCTCGGACTCCGTACGCATGGCCTGCTACGTCGGGCTGACCGGGGACCAGAACCAGTGCGTGAAGGGCCTGGCGGCAAGCGGCGTGACCGACACGACCGCGGCAACGGCCTGCCGAGCAGCCCCCCAGTAGGTCCGGGACGACCTGCACCGGCCGACGCGGCAGCGCCAACCCGCTGTGGAGCAGAGCCGCTTGGCTTCCGGCCTTCTCCTCGATCGATCGCTCTCGCGGGCGTGCGATGAGTCGCCTGCCATGACCGAAATCGGACCCGTCGCCCGGGCGCCTGCCCCGTTGGGTACCGAACGGCTCGTGCTCCGCCAGTCCGAGGCCTCGGGTTCACCGAGGTGGAGCGGTTCGAGGAGTACGGCGCCGAGCAGTGGTTCGGCGTGTGGTCCCCGGTCGCGTCGGCCCGTTGAGCCTCACAGGCTCGTGAGGAGGTCCTCGAGCGGGGCCGGGACCCGACCGGCGGCAAGGGCGTCCACCAGGAGACCGCCGTAGCGGATCTTGCGGCCCTTCTTCGTGCCGAGGAAGCGCCGCAACTGCTGTTGCCGGGGCCGGCCGTCCTGTGCGGGCTGCCGCAGGAAGGTCTGCCAGGGACGCAGGTCGCCCTCGACACGGATGATCTCCTCGACCGCCGTCGTGCCGAGCGCGCGGATGAGCTCGTCCTCCAGATCCGCCGCGCACACGAAGGACCCCGAACCGCGCGCCCCCGCCCGCTTCAAGCCCCGTTCGTAGAAAGGCCGTTCCCGCTCGTCGCACAGTCCGGTCAGGTGCAGGCCGAGCCCGGGAGGCCCGAGAAGGCCGGCGTAGCGGCCGACGTTCATCGCGCCGCCCATCGACACGACGCACACCCCCTCGGCGGCGAGGTCCCGGCCGCGCCGCGCGGCGAGCGCCTCGACGGCCGCCAGGTCACTCAGCCCTTCCAGCAACACCGCCGTCCGCAAACCCAGTCGTACTGCCAGTTCACCCGCCGGTCCGCCCGGCCCGCCGGCCGCCCAGCGTCCGACCGCGTCCCGGAACGCCCACATGTCCTCCATGGAGGGAGTCTGCACGTCCGCTGCCCGGAGCGGCTCGGAATTACGCTCCCGGTCACGGGCCACCCCTCCTGGGACGCGGCGTGCACCTGCGCCCCGGCCGGGCCGGGCATGGCCACGCTCAGGGCATGACGACCGCGTCCCACAGGTCTCGGGTCGGGCCCTCGTGCCGGGGCGAGAAGTCCGGGCGGGCGGGCGGCCGGCCGGTGACTCGGCCGCCACCTGAGCGTCGAACCACGGGCGGAGCGGAGGGCCTGCGCCGTCCGCGTGTGGTAGTCGACGGGGTCCGCCTTCGATCCGGTCGACGTGGGTGGCGACGTGCCTCCAGCCTCGAGTCGTGTCGCGGAACGAGCTCACTGCTCGGCGATCTTCGGCGAACGCCGCCCCTCTCATGCCGGCCAGGTCTGGTCTCCGTCCGTACCCGCCCTGCGCGGCAGCATGACGCCGGCGAGGAGCAGTGCGCCGGCCAGGGCGATGGTCGCGACAACGAACCCCGCGGGGGCGGCCGCGGCGGTGACGGTGCCCGATGCGTCGGCCACGTCGTCATTGGCGGCCAGTACGACGGCCCCGGCCGCCGCCAGCCCGACCGCCCCGCCCAACTGCCGCAGCGTCTGCCGGAGAACGGACGCGTCGGCCCTCTTGGCGAGTGGAACCGCGCGCATGAGTTCGGCGCTGAGCGCGGGGATCGGGATGCCCATCCCGATCCCCGCCAAGACCATCCCCGGGACCTGCCAGAGGTACTCGCGCGAGGGCAGGGCGGCCGTCCAGGCCGCCAGGCCGAGCGTGGCGGCCGCCAGGCCGAGCAGTACGGGCACCCGGACGGACCCGGAGCGCTCCAACAGGTACCCGGACGACAACGTGCCCACCGCCAGGGCCGTGACCAGGGGGAGCAGGGAGAGCCCGGTGGCCGGCAGCGACAGGTGCATCGCCTGCCGCAGGAACAGCGTGCCGTGCACCACCACGATCAGCTGCGGCGCCTGCACCATGAACGTGAGCGCCACCGCCACGGCGTACGGGCGGATCCCCAGCAGCCGCAGATCGACGAGCGGCCGGCGGGAGCGCAGGACGAGCCGCACCGCCAGGACCAGTGCCAGGGCGCCCGACATGACGGCGGCGAACGTCCTGGGGTCGGTGAAGCCCCATACACCGCACTGGTAGAGCCCGAAGACGAGTACGACCAGGGCGAAGACCACGACGAGGGGCTGGAGCGCGATGAGCGCGCCGCCCTCCGCCTCCCCGCGCAGCCGTGCCCGGGCGATCACCCACAGGATCGCCACGCCGACGGGCACGTTGACGAGGAAGACCGAGCGCCACCCGAGGAACTGGGTGAGGACCGCCCCCACGACGGGGCCGAGGACGAAGAAGACCTGCGCCAGCCCCGCGTACACAGCCAGCGCCCTGCCGCGCTCCCGCTCCCCGTACACGTCGGTGATCACCGTGGTGGCCACCGGGATCATCAGCGTGGCCCCCGCGCCCTGGACGGCCCGCACCGTGAGCAGGAAGGGTTCGGCGGCGCCACCGGACGGCGTGAGTGCGCAGACCGCGGAGGAGATCACGAAGAGCGCGGTCCCGAACCGGAAGACGCGCAGAATGCCGAACCTGCGGGCCGCCATGGCCCCGACCGGCGCGAACGCGGCGAGCGACAGCACGTAGACGAGCACCACACCGTGCATCGCGAACGTGGTCAGGCCCAGGCTCCGCGCCATCGGGTCGAGTGCGACCGCGACGACGGTCTGGTCCAGCAGGACCATCCCCCCGGCGCACCCCATCGCCGCGAGGACGAAGTGCTTGCGGGGCGGAGGAGGGACTTCGGGCGAAGGGCGATGCGGAGGCGACACCTGATTCCCAACGAACGGGGGCCCCGACCGTACCGGCGTGCGGAACGGATCACCGGCGGGGAGGATGAGGATTGTGCAGGACAGAGGGAGCGCTACGGGGGAGTCCTACGGGGAGTCCTCCCACGGTGCTCCGGTCGGCACCGGTGCTCCGCCGGGGGAGTCCGGCCGCCAAGGCGGGACACACCGGCAGGCCCTCGCCCTCGCGGCCATGGTCTTCGCGGTGGGGATGGTCTTCGTGGACCAGACGATCGTCAGCATCGCCGCCCCCAGCATCGTCGGGGAACTCGGCCTCTCGGCCTCCGGAATGCAGCGCGTCGTCAACGCGTACCTCCTCGCGCTCGCCGCGTGCTTCGCACTCGGCGGGCGCCTCGCGGACGTCCTCGGGCACCGCCGGATGGTGGTCGCGGGCACGCTCGTCTTCGTCGTCTCGTCCGTGCTGTGCGGCTCGGTGCCGTCCGGGGACTTCGCCCAGAGCTGGCTCGTCGTCTTCCGCGCCACCCAGGGCGTGGGCGCGGCGCTGGTGTTCCCCGCCGCCCTCGCCGTGGTCGTCGGCGTCGTCCCCGTCGGCAAACGGGGCCGGGCGCTGGCCCTGTTCTTCGTCCTCGCCGGCGCGCTCACCGCCCTCGGACCGCTGGTCGGCGGCTGGCTGACCTCCTGGACCTGGCGGGCCGTCTTCTGGATCAACGTCCCCGTGGCCGTCATCGCGCTCGTCCTGATCGCCCTCGCCCACATCCACGACGCCCGGCGGCCCGAACGCCTCGACGTGCCCGGCGCCGTACTCGTCGCCACCGGCATGGCACTGAGCGTCTTCGGGATCCAGCAGTCGTCCACCTGGGGCTGGACCAGCCCCGCCACCTGGGCGTGCATCATCGGCGGACTCCTCGTCCTCGCGTTCTTCTGCCGGTACGAACTGCGCACCGACGAACCGCTCATCAAGTTGCGCGTCTTCCGCGACCGGGCGTTCACGGCCGACGCGCTGGTGCTCTTCTTCTCGATGCTGGCGTTCATCCCCGTGCTGTTCTTCGCATCCGTGTACGCGCAGATCTCGCTCAGCTCCTCGCCGCACCAGGCCGCGCTCTACGTGCTCTACTTCTTCGCCGGCTTCGGCCTCTCGGCCCAGTGGGGCGGCCGGATCCTCGACAAGCACGGCGCCCGGCCCACGATGAAGCTGGGCACGGCGCTCGCCTGCGCGGGATTCGCCCTGTGGGCGTGGAAACTGACGGACCTGTCGGCCCACGACCAGTGGCCGTACGCCTGCCTCGCCGGCGCGGGCATGGGCCTCGTGCTCTCCCCGGCCTCCACCGACGCCGTGAACCGCGCGATCGACGCCTCGTACGGAGAGGTCACCGGCATCACCCAGACCGTACGCAACTACGCGGGAGCCCTGGGCATGGCGGTGTTCGGCACGCTCCTCACCCATGTCACCACCGGCCGGGTCGCGCAGACGCTCACGGCGAAGGGCCTGCCGGAGGCGGAAGTCCAGGGCGCCGCCCACGGCATCGCGGAGTCGGTCATCGGCCATCCGGACGACCGCGTGCCCGCCGGAGCCGGGCCGACCGCCACGCTGATGCGGAACTCCTTGCAGGCCGTCCACATGGACTTCGCCGAGGCCAACCAGTGGGTGTTCTACGGGATGGCCATAGCGCTGGGCCTGGCATGTCTGTGCACGCTGCTGCACCCGGGGACGCGGGTGACGGCGGCGGCGACGGAGGGGACCGCGGAGCCGGAAGGACCCTCACAGAGGCGAACTCGTCCGTGACCACGGTGACCACGTGACCCCGGCCCCGGGCCCGCGGGTCACGGACGGCGGCCGCGGGACGCCCGCCGCGCGCAGAGCGCGATGTACGCCCCCGCGCAGATGATCCATACGACGCTGGGCCAGGCGGCGATCCGCTCGAACAGGCCCTGGACGTAGGGGTCCGGCCTGAGCGCCGTGAGCGTGGCCGAGGCGATCGAGACGACCCCGCACAGGATGCCCATCGTGCCCCAGAACGGCCGCTGCGCCTGTCGCAGCATGCAGCCCAGCAGCAGGACGCCCACGGCCCCGCAGAAGAAGCAGGTTCCGGCGGACAGCAGGTGCACGGACGGACGGAGGTTGTAGGGGTTGAAGCCGGTCGACACGAGTCCCAGCCCGCTGACGGCCAGGATGGCGAACGCCAGGTTCCTGAGACGGTCCGGCGGAAAGACCGCGGCATTGAGTCCCGCGCCCACGACGAGGCAGACCCCCGCGACGATCCAGGCGATGTCGGCGGCCTCGTGCCAGGGAGAACAGAAGCGGAACCCCCCGATACGACCGCAATGGGTGACGCCGAGCGCCGAGATGATGTGTTCCGTCACGTTCCGGCTCGAAGCACGGGGCAGGACGACGGCGTTGTTCACCACGAAGACCTGGGCCAGCGAAGCCCAGAGGAGGCCCCCGGCCGTGAGACTCCTCGAAGCCGTGAAGGTGAGTTCGCGCATGCCGCCACTTGCTGTCGGGCGAGTCGTTGAAAGCCGGTCCAGTATGTCCCGCCCGCGCCGCCGCGAGCCGGTCCCACCGCGGCGAGTCCCGTGCCGCGTCGCCGGATCCGGTCGGATCCAGCAGCCGCGATCCGACCGGACAGGCGCCTTGCGGTGGCCGGGAATAGAGTGAGGATGTACGTCCTGCGCTCAGCCCAGGCTGCGTCGGCCGCCCGCGTACGGGCCCGGCAAGGGGACCGGCCCGGAAGGGCTCCGGCGGGCCGCCGGAGGCCTGAGGGCGGGCCCAGGTACTCCGCCCGTGGGCCGCGCGCCCGGCAGACCGCCCGGGGCCGGACCCACCCACCCGTCCGGGAGGATGACCCATGACCCGCCACGTCCGACGCCGGGCGCTCACCCCGCTCGCCCTGCTGTCCGCTCCCGCGCTCGTGTTGCTGGCGGTCGTCCCCGCCGCCGCCCGTCAGACGGCGCCGGCTCCCGCGGCCGTTCCGTCGATCTGCCACGGTCTGACGCAGGGCAACGACCCGTACCACCGCGGGTGCCGGGAGGGCTACCTCCAGGGTTCGAGCGTCGGCAACCGCGACGGCAAGCCGCCCATCTGCCGCAAGACCCTTCCGCCGCTGGTCCCGCCCAACCCCAGCCCCTTCGTCCAGGGCAAGGCCGAGGGCTACACCTACGGCTACAACCAGTCGTACGCCAAGTCCGCAGCCGCCAACAAGGCCGCGTGCGCCGCCATGAACACGCCGCAGGCACCCAAGCCGCCCGCCCAGACCCAGCAGAGCATGGCGGCCGCGGGCCAGGCCGCCGGCGAGAACTGGGGGCGCGACGAGGGCAAGGCGTGCGTGACGGCGCGCACACACGCCCGCCTGATACCGCCGAAGCAGCCCGACCCGCTGATCCTCGCCTTCCAGAACGGCTACGCGGTCGGCTACGACACCGCGTACGACGAGGCGTTCCGCCAGAACTGCCTCAACAAGTAGGCACCGGCGTCCGGTCCGCGATCCGGCTCAGTAGGTGACGGTGATCCGGCGCTCCAGCCCGTCCACGCGGATGCGCCCTCCGACGGGCATCACGAGCTGGGGGTCGGTGTGGCCCAGGTCGACGTCGAAGACCGCCATGGTGTCGGGTGCGTACTGCCGCAGGGCCCGCAGCACGGCCTCGCGCTGTCGGAGGCGGTAGCCGTCCCTCTCCGGGCTGCCGAGCGGGTTCTCGAACGACCACGCCTTGGCCCTGCCCATCAGGAGTGCGGGGAACTGCCGGAGCAGCCCGCGTTCCCCCATGTTCCGCAGGATGCGGTAGACCTCTTCGGCGGGCGGCATCTCCTCCGACGTCTCGAGGAAGAGCACGTTGCCGGCGTACGCGTCGACCGGCAGTACGGCCCGGTCGGCCATCAGCAGCCAGGAGATGATCTCCAGGTTGCCGCCCCAGCCGATCCCCTCGACCACGCGGCCGCCGTTGTGCCAGATCCAGCCGTCGGCGGGCTCCAGCTCTGGTTCGGACTCGAACGTACGGGGGTCCTCCCAGGGGCGGTTGACGTCCCCGAAGGCGCCGGCCGCGGTGAGTTCGTACTCCCCGGAGGTGAACAGCGCCGCCCTGAGGGAATCCGCGGTCAGCGGGTGCAGTGCGCCGGGGCGTCCGAGCTCGACCATCACCGAGCCGCCGTGGTATCCGACGATGCCCGCGTTCCGCAGGAAGAGCAGCAGGTTGGTGTTGTCGCTGTAGCCGAAGAACGGCTTGGGATTCGCGCGCAGGAGGTCGCCGTCGAGATGGGGGAGGACGGTGATCTGGTCGTCGCCGCCGATGGTGGCGATCACTGCCTTGATGTCGGGGTCCGCGAAGGCCGCGTGGATGTCCGCGGCCCGCGCCTCGGGGCTCGCGCCCATCGTGCGGGTCGTCGGGTATTCCACCGTCTTCAACCCGAAGTCGTCCCGGAGCCTGCGCAGCCCCAACTCGTAGGGCAGGGGGAGGAGACCGGGCAGACCTGACGAGGGGGAAAGGACCGCGACCCGGTCGCCGGGACGGGGCTTCGCGGGGTGGAGAGGATCCGTCATCCGAAGATCATATGAGCGGCCGCCCCCGCCCGGGTTCATTTTCCTCCGGGCCCCGCCGCCACCAGGCCCGATTCGTACGCCGCGATGACCGCCTGCGCGCGGTCGCGGACGCCCAGCTTGGTGAAGACGCCCGTGATGTGGTTCTTGACCGTGGAGACGCTGATCTCCAGGTTCCCGGCGATCTCCGCGTTGTCGAACCCGGTCGCCAGTAGCTGCCAGATCTCCAGCTCGCGCGGCGTGAGGCCGGCCGGGGCCGTCGCCGCCGGGCGCGGCCGGGCGGGGGAGGCCCGTACGTAAGTGGAGATCAGCCGGCTGAGCAGCCGGGGCGCGACGGCGGCCTCGCCGGTGTGGACGGTGTGGACCGCGGCGATGAGCTCCTCCGGGGAGACGTCCTTGGGGAGGAAGCCGTACGCGCCGGCGCGCAGGGCGGCGACCACGTACTCGTCCATGTCGAAGGTGCTGAGGGCCAGAACGCGGGATTCCGGCAGCGTCCGCGCCAGCTCCTCGGTGGCCCGGACCCCGTCGAGGACCGGCATCCGGATGTCCATGACGACCACGTCGGGCCGCAGCTCGTGTGCCAGGGCGACGGCCCGCGCACCGTCCTCGGCCTCGCCCACCACCTCGAACGCCGGGTCGGGCGCCAGGATCAGGGCCAGGCCCCGCCGTACCAGCGGCTGGTCGTCGGCTATGAGCACACGGATCATCCGCGCAGGTCCTCTCGGTGTCCCCCCGGGTCGCCCGCCGGGAGCCTGGCCGCCACCCTGAATCCGCCGCCGTCGCACGAGCCGGTCTCCAGGGTGCCGCCCTGCAGCGCGACGCGTTCCCGCATTCCGATCAGACCGTACCCGCTGCCGGCGCCGTGCCGCGAAGCCGCCGGCCGCGAGGCCCCCGGGCGGGCGCCGCCCGCGCCGTCGTCCCGTACCTCCACCTCGACGCCGTCCGGACCGTACGTCAGCCGTACGTGCGCCCGCGCGCCGACAGCGTGCTTACGGGCGTTGGTCAGGGCCTCCTGGACGATCCGGAACACCGTCAGGCCGACGGTCGGCGGCAGCGGGCGGGCCGCCCCGCGCACGGTGAACTCGGTGGGCGTACCGGCCAGCCGGGACTCGGTGATGATGCGGCCGAGGTCCCCGGTCCCGGGCTGCGGCGCCGGCGGGACCCGCTCCGGTTCCTCCCCGGCCCGCAGGACGTCGAGGAGCTGCCGCATCTCCCGCAGCGCCATCCGCCCGGAGCCCTCCAGCGTGACCAGCGCCTCGCGGGCCGCACCCGGGTCGTGCGCCAGGTTGGCCCGGGCGCCGCCGGCCATCAGCTGCATGGTGGTGATGTGGTGCGCGACGATGTCGTGCAACTCGCGCGCGATCCGGCGCCGTTCCTCGGCCACCGCCCGGTCGGCCAGCAGGGTGCGCCTGGCCTCGGCCTCGCGCTGCCAGCGCCGCACCAGCACTCCGCAGCCGACGACGAGCACCACCGCGACCGTGTTGCCGAGCACGCCCGTCAGGACGGACGAGTCACCGTAGCCGCCGCTGATCATCGTGACCGGTACGGTCGCGACGGCGGCCACAGCCGTGACCGCAGGGCTGCGCAGGCGGGTCACGGTGTACAGCGCGACCATGTAGGCGGCGGAGAAGTGCGGGCCCTGCGGGGTGGTGAGGTTCAGCGCGGCGCCGAGCGCGAGGACGGCGCACAGCACGGTCACCGGCCTGGCCCGGCGGGCCAGCAGGCAGGGCGCGGCGAGGACCACGAGGACGAGAGCCGGCACGGTGAGGGGCCGGCCGTCGTCCGCGGCGCCGAGCGAATAGCCGATCAGGTCGTTGACGGCCGCCCCGATGGCCACGAGCGCGTCATTGCGGGTCCAGTCGAATACCGGCCCGCGCGCCTTCGCCCCGCCTTCGCCGGCCCGGCCCCCACTGCGTATCGGCATACCCGCCGGTCCCCCTCCGTCACCGGCCCGCCGGATCCGTACCGGGGCACCGCGATTCGCGTACGGGAACCATTCTCGCAGCGCCGGTGCGGCGGACCCCCGACCCGCAGGGGGAGGCCGGACCAGGACTCCGGTCCTGGTCCGGGGGGTGTGCCGGCCCCCGGTCCCGGGTGCGGGTTCCTCCCTGGTCACGACGTTTCGCGGTGCGGGCGCTGATGAGCTGGACAACGTCCGGGAACACCCGGTCGATCGAGTTACGGAGGACCCTGTGATCCGCGCCCTGACCGGCTTCGCCACTCGAAGTCCCTGGAAGGTCATCGCCCTGTGGGCGGTGCTGGGCATTGCCATGACAGTCCTCGGCCAGGCGTTCCTCTTCCGCGCCACCCAGCCCAGTGCGGGCGAGTTCCTGCCCGCCACCTACGATTCGGCGGCCGCGCTGAAGGTCGCCGAGGAGCACTTCGGCTTCAAGCCCGAGGCCAACCCGCTCACCATGCTGGTGGCCCGGGCGGACGGGGCGAAGCTGACCGAGTCCGACGAGCGGAGCATCGACGCCGAGGCCGCGAAGCTCGCACGGCGCGAGGTGGCGATGCCGAGGACGAAGGACACGCCGCCCTTGGCCGAGGACCATACGCAGGTCCCCCGGGTCAGCCCGGCGATGACGGCCCCCGACCGGAGCTTCCGGCTGCTGTCGGTCGAACTGACCGGCAATCCGCTGGACCCCGGGATGCAGGACCTGTACCGGGCCTTCCGGGACCAGGCCCGGGCCGGGTTCACCGAGGCCGGGCTGCGGACCGGGTTCACGGCCGGGCTCGCGGACAGCGTGGACACCGCCGACGCCGAGAAGACCCGTTCGACGATCGTCGGCATCGCCATGCTCATGGTGATCGTGCTGCTGCACGTGGTGGTGTTCCGCAGTCTCCTCGCGGCACTGCTGCCGCTGCTCGTGGTGTCGGTGATCGGCGGCGCGGCCGCCGGGGTGGTGGTCGGGGTCTCGCTGCTCACCGGCATCCGACTCGACGCCTCGACCCCGCAGTTGATCGGCGTGGTGCTGATCGGGATCGGGATCGACTACTTCCTCTTCCTGCTGTTCCGCTTTCGTGAGCAGCTGCGCAGCCGGCCCGAGCAGACCGGGCGCGCCGCGGCGGCCGAGGTCGCCGGCCGGGTGGGCACGGCGGTCACCTCCGCGGCGCTGACGATCGTCGCCGCGTTCTCCACCCTCGCGGTCGCGTCCTTCGGCCAGTTCCGGGTGCTCGGCCCGGCCATCGCCGTGTCCGTCCTCGTGATGCTGCTGGGCAGTCTCACCCTGATGCCGGCGCTGCTGGCCGTCACCGGGCGGAAGATGTTCTGGCCCTCGCGCGCCCTGCGCCGTGAACCCCCGGAGGGGCTGGCCGGGCGGACGGGCCGCCGGGTGGCCGCGCGTCCGGTGACGATGGTGCTTGCCTCGCTCGCACTGCTCGGCGCGCTGGCGGCGGGCCTGACCGGGATGCACACCGACTACGGGCCGGGCGGCGGAGGCGACACGAGTACGGCGGCGGCGCGCACGGCGGCCGAGATCTCGCGTTCCCTGCCCGCCGGGGTGTCGGACCCCACCACCGTGTTCGTCACCGCCTCCGACGGCGGCAAGGTCGCGACCGGGGCGCTGGGCGGGCTCTCGAAGGCCCTCTCGGCGGTCGACGGCGTCGGCCAGGTCGCCCCGGCCGTACCCAGCGCGGACGGCAGGGCGGCGCGGATCGACGTGTTCCTGACCGCCGACCCGCAGGGGCAGCAGGCCCGCGACCTGGTGTCCGGACCGCTCAGGGACGCGGCGGCCGCGCACCGGCCCGACGGCACGGAGGTCCACGTGGGCGGTACGGCCGCACTCTTCGCCGACATCTCGTCCGCCGTCTCCGGCGACCTGAAGGTGGTCTTTCCGGTGGCCGCGGGGCTGATCTCGCTGATCCTGCTCCTACTGCTGCGCAGTCTGCTGGCACCGCTGGTCCTGATGATCTCCGTCGGCCTGGGCTTCGCCGCGACCCTCGGCGCCTCGGCGCTGGTTTCCCAGAACCTGCTCGACCGGCCGGGGGTGAACTTCATGCTGCCGCTGGTGCTGTTCCTGTTCGTGGTCGCACTGGGCACCGACTACAACATCCTGATCAGCGACCGGATACGGGAGGAGATGGAGAAGCCCGGTCCGGCCCGGGCGGCCGTCGCCCGGGCCGTACGGCACACCGCGCCGGCCATCGCGACGGCGGGCCTGGTCCTGGCCGCGTCGTTCGGGAGTCTGGCCGTCAACCCGAATCCGGGCACCCAGGAGATCGGCTTCGCGACGGCGCTCGGGATCCTGCTGTCGGCGTTCGTCCTGTCGGTGGTGCTGGTTCCGGCGCTGGCCGTGCTGCTGGGCCGGTCGATCTGGTGGCCGGTACGACCCCGGCGCACCGACCGGGCCGGCGAGTACGCGCACACCGGGCGCGCCGACGACAAGGAGCGCCCCGTTCCGGTGGGCTGATCGAACGCCGGGCACACGACGAGGCCGGCGCGCGGAGGACCGTACGGGACCCTCCGCGCGCCGGCGCCGGTGCGCCCGTCTCCGCCCGCCGCGGCGGACCGACCCCGAGGACCGTCCCGGTCCCGGGGCCGGTCACCTGATGTCCGGGTACTCCGGCAGTGCGATGTCCCCGGCCTTGGCGAACTGGGCGGCGAGCAGGTTCCGCATCGGCCAGCGGGACATCTGCCGCATCGAGAGGTCCCGCAGGCGGATGCCGAGCCGGCCCGACGGCGCGTATCCCGAGGCGCCGCCCGGCGGGAGTTGCTGGGCCTGGCTCACGTACGGACGCATCACCTCGTCGTAGCGGCGGAAGGCGGCGCGGTGGTCGCCCTCGGCAGCGCCGATCTCGCCGGCCAGGACGTATGCCCCGACCAGGGCCAGGCTGGTCCCCAGACCGGTCAGCGGCGTCGCGCAGTATCCGGCGTCGCCCAGCAGCGCCACACGGCCGCGCGACCAGTGGTCGAGGCGGACCTGGCCCATGGAGTCGAAGAAGAAGTCCGGGGCGGTGCGCATGGCCCGCAGCAGCCGCGGGACCTCCCAGCCGACGTGTCCGAAGCGCCGGGCCACGAGTTCCCGCTGGGCGGCGATGTCGCGGCGGTCGTAGGCGAGCGGTGCCGAGCGGAAGCTGAAGCCGGCCTTGATCTCGCCGGGGAGCCGGCCGGGCCGGGCGGAGGCGACGAGTCCGCCGGGCGCGTTGTGCATCAGGTACCAGCCGTCGAGGTCCAGGTCGTCGGTGGCCGTGAACCAGGACGTGTAGAGGCCGAGCGGGCGGACGAACTCCTCCTCCGGGCCGAAGGCCAGCGCGCGCACGACGGAATGCGGCCCGTCCGCGCCGACGATCAGCCCGAACCGGCGCGGTGCGGCCTTCTCGAAGGTGACGGTGACCGCGTCCGCGTCCTGATCGATCCCGGTGACGGTGTCGTCGAACAGGTACTCCGTGTCCGGCAGGGTGGACTCGTACAGCAGGCGCGCGAGATCCCCGCGCAGGATCTCGATCTCGGAGACCATCCCCTCACCGCCGAAGCTGTCCGCGGGCATCCGCGCCGTGGCCCGCCCGGAGGCGTCGACGAACGCGAGGCCGCTTTGGACCACGCTCTCGGCCCTCGCCCGGTCCATCAGGCCCATCCGCTCGATCACGGTGCGGCCGGCGCCGCGCAGATCCACGGTCTGGCCGCCCGGCCGGGGTTCCGGCGCACGTTCGACGATGGTGACCCGGAAGCCTCTGACGCGTAGCCAGTACGCCAGCGCAGGACCTGCGATGCCGGCACCGCAAATGAGGATCTCGTTGTTCGGCATGGCACGAACGTACGGCGTACGCCTGCTGGTGCGCAACCATGAACATGCTTTTCAATATGGAGTGTTGGCTCATACTGCACTAGTGCGGAGGTGTCGGAGAGTGCCCGCGCAGGGCTGTCTTCGGGCGCTGGCGGCTAGGATGGCGCCCATCCAGGTGCACTAGTGCGGAGGGTGTCGGGTGGGCGAACGGGCGGTACCGCGCTACAGCCAGATCGTCGTCGAACTGCGGCGTCGGATCGAGACGGGCGAGCTTGCGCCGGGCGATCGACTGCCCTCGACCCGCGAGATCACGAGGCAGTGGGGCGTCGCGATGGCGACCGCGACCAAGGTGCTCACCGAGCTGCGCCGGGAAGGCATGGTCCGCGCCGTCCCCGGCATCGGGACGGTCGTGGAGGCCCCGAGCCGCCCGGTGCGCACCGCCCGCCCTCCGTCCGCCCCGTCCGTCCCGGGCAGAACGGCCGACACCCCATCGGGCCAGTCGGCGCTCACGCTCGAACGGATCATCGCCGCCGCCGTCACGGTCGCCGACGCGGAGGGGCTGGCCGCGGTCTCGATGCGCCGGGTGGCCGGCGAGCTGAGGGCGGCGCCCATGTCGCTGTACCGGCACGTGGCCGACAAGGACGACCTGTTGACCCGGATGATGGACACGGCCATCGCGGAGCACCCGCTGCCCGCCGCACCGCCGGAGGGCTGGCGCGAGGCGATCGAGCTGGCGGCCCGGCAGCTGTGGGAACTGTTCCGCCGCCACCCCTGGTTCGCACCGGCCCTGTCGGTGACACGCCCTCAGCTGGTCACCTCGGCACTGCCGTACAGCGAGTGGATCCTCTCCGTGCTGCACTCCCACGGACTGGACCTGCACTCCGCCTTCACGGCGCACCTGATGCTGCTCAACTACGCCCGTGGAATCGCCGTGAACCTGGAGGCGGATCGGGAAGCCGAGGCCCACAGCGGCCTCGACAGCGAGGAGTGGACGGACACCCAGGAGCCCGCACTCCTGGAGATCCTGGCCACGGGCCGGTTCCCCGCACTCTCACGCCTCGCCGCGACCGGCTACCACCTCGACCTCGACGCCCTCTTCGAGTTCGGCCTCCAGCGCCTGCTGGACGGCCTCGCCTCACTCCTCGACGAGAACTCCGCCGGCTGAACGGTCCGCCGCGCGGCGGGGGAGGAGCAGCGGGGTCGCCAGGAGCAGCACGCCGGCCAGGGCGATGGCCGTGCGCGGGCCGAGCAGGGCGCCCAGCACGCCCCAGGCGGCCGTCAGGAGCGCGGTCGAGGCCTTGGCCGTCACCGCCCAGGCGGACAGCGTACGGGCGACCCGGCCGGGCGCGGTGAGCCGGAGGCGGCAGGTGGCGTAGACGGGGTTGAACACCCCGCAGCAGAAGATGAGCCCGAGCTCGACCCCCATCACCAGCAGCAGCCCGCCGGTGCCGGGGCCGACGAAGGCCAGGCCGACGGGCCAGAGGGCGCGCATCGCCCCGGCCGCGACCAGGACCTGGCGCTGTCCGAACCGGGTGACGAGAGGCCGGGCCAGCTGCGCGCCGAGCAGCCCGCCGATCGAGGGCGCGGCGAAGGCGAGGCCGTACTGCCACGGCGCGAACCCGAGGCGGCCGAGCATCAGGACGGCCATCAGCGGCTGGGTGGCCATCACCAGCCCGTTGAAAAGGGCCGTGTTGAAGAACAGCGGACGCAGCACCTGGTCGGCGAGGATGCAGCGCCAGCCGTCGAGCAGGTCAGCGGCCCGCAGGCGGCCGTTCTCCCGGCGCTCGGGCCGCGGCTCGTGCCCGCCCATGGCGCGGATGCCCAGGGCGGAGAGCAGGTGGCCCACCGCGTCGGCCACCACCGTCACCACCGGACCGAGGAGTCCGATCGCCGCGCCGCCCAGCGGCGGTCCGATGATCGTGGTCGTCCAGGCCGTGGATTCGAAACGGGCGTTGGCGACGAGCAGGTCCTCGGCCGGCAGCAGCGCCTTCACGTACGAGCCGGAGGCGGCCCGGAAGGTGATGTCGGCGGCCGCGACGACCACCGAGACCAGCAGCAGCTGCAGGAAGGTGAGCACGCCGAGCGCGTGGGCCGCGGGGACCGTCAGCAGCGCCGCGAACCGTACGAGGTCCATCGCGATCAGGACCGGCCGCTTGCGGCGGAACTCCACCCACGGCCCGAGCGGCACCGCCACGGCCGCGCCCATCGCCGCCCCCGCGGAGGAGAGCGCGGCGACCTCGGCCGGTCCGGCGTGCAGCACCTGGATGGCGATGAGCGGGAACGCGCCGAAGGCGAGCCACGTGCCGAGCGCGCTGGTCCCGTATGCCCCCCAGAGCCATCCGAACCGCCGCCCCAGCCGGTACCCGCTCCCCACGCCCGCCGCCCCTCGCCACTCATCCGCACAACCGATCCGCGTTCGGAATCATCAAAGCGAGCACCACGACCAGGGATCAAACAACCACCGGGCCACCGGCCACAACCAGCGGTTGTACATCTAGGCTGCGTACATGGACCTCGACACCGTCCGGACCTTCGTCGCAGCCGCCGACGCGGGCCAGTTCCAGGAGGCGGCCGCCGAGCTGGCGGTCACCCAGCAGGCGGTCTCCAAGCGCATCGCCGCGCTGGAGCGCAGTCTCGGCGTGCGGCTGTTCACCCGTACCCCGCGCGGCGCCGAGCTCACCATCGACGGGCAGGCGTTCCTGCCCCACGCGCGCGAGCTGCTGCGCGTGGCCGAGCGGGCGGCCGCGTCCGTGCGCACCGCCCGCCGCCCGCTGCGCGTCGACATCATCGCCTCGCGCGGCGCCGCGTCGGGTCTGATGCGCGCCTTCCACCGCGCGCACCCGGACACCGACCTCGACGTGCTCATGCTGTTCGACATCGAGACGGCCCTCGCCGCCATCCGCTCCGGCGAGATCGACGCCTCCTTCCGCGCCGTCGCCGCGCCCGGCCGGCCCCTTCCCGAGGACATCGAGTCCGTCCGGGTCCTCGACGAGCCGCTCCAGCTCCTCACCGGCCCCGCCCACGCGCTCGCGGGCGCCCGGTCCGTGCCCCTCGCCGGTCTCGCGGGCCACCGGATCTGGATGCCCGGCATCGTCCCCGGTACCGAATGGGCGGCCTACTACGACGACCTCGTCGCCCGGTTCGGACTCACCATCGAGGCGACCGGCCCCAACTTCGGCTCCGACGCGCTCCTCGACACCGTCGCCGACACCCCCGCCCTGGCCACCTTCATGGGCGAGCACACCCGCCTGGTCTGGCCCGCCGGCCACGGCCTGCGCCGCATCCCGGTGACCGACCCGACGCCCGTCTACCCGCACTCGCTCCTCTGGCACCGGGACAACCCCCACCCGGCGCTGGCTACGCTCCGCGCCCACCTCGCCGCCACGGCGGCCGGCCACGACGCCGCCGGGACCTGGACGCCGGACTGGGTGATCCCGTACTGAACCCGATGTGGCGAACGGCCTGCCGGCGCAGAATGGACTTCCGAACGCATCCGAACACCTGCCGGTGGGCGGGCCGAGAGGAGCGGAACCAGGTGAGCGATCCGAACGGCGGGGCCGAGTCCGCGCCGGTCGCGGTGACGCCCGAGCCGGTGACGCCCGAGCCGCTGCGCCCGCTCCGCAGGACGCTGCTCCACCAGTCCTGGCTGGACGTCGCGTTCGTGCACTGGGCGGTGGACCCGGCGTCGGTGGGTGGGCTGCTGCCCCGCGGCGTCCGTCCCGACGTGTACGAGGGCGCGACGTACGTGGGTCTGATCGCCTTGCGGATGCACCGGGTCGGCTGGCTCGCACTGCCCGGCGTGCCGTACTTCGGGAACTTCCCGGAGACGAACGTGCGTCTGTACTCGGTGGACGAACGCGGCCGCCGCGGCGTGGTCTTCCGGTCGTTCGAGGCGTCGCGGCTGCTCCCGGTGCTCATCGCACGCCTGGGCTTCCGACTGCCGTACATGTGGGCCGAGATGTCGGTCCACCGCAGGGGCGACGGCGTCGACTACGCCACCAGGCGCCGCTGGCCGCGAGCGGAGGGCAGCGGCGGAGCGCACGCCCGACTGGGTCTCCGTATCGGTGAGCGGATCGCGGAGCCGAGCGGACTCGAAGACTTCCTCACGGCCCGCTGGGGCATGCACAGCGACCGGCACGGCAAGACCCTCTACCTCCCGAACGTGCACCCGCGGTGGAGACTGCACCGCGCCGAGTTGCTGCACCTCGACGAGAACCTGATCACCGCGGCCGGTCTGCCGGCCCCCGCCGCCCCGCCGGTCAGCGTTCTGTTCTCACCCGGAGTCCCCGTCCGCTTCGGCGCCCCCGCCTGACGTCGAGCCGATCCCGGTGCGCCTCAGCCACGTCGTTCCGGTGGGACCACCCGACGGGCCATCCGGACCGGAAACGACTTCGGCGGCTGCCAGACACCGCGCTCCTCGAAGGGCCACGCGTAGGTCAGGACCCCGTCACGGACGCAGTCCAGCAGGCCCGGCGCCTCCAGCTCGTGAGCCGACCACTCGTAGAGCTGCTGCAACCTCGGGACGATCATCCCGTAGTCGAGAAGCCGGCCGAATCCGCGTTCGTCACCCAGGTAGAACCGGACACCGGCCGTGAGGGGGTACTCGTCCGGGAGGATCCGGGACAGCTGCAGGAACACGCCGATCATGCCCAGCCTCGGGTCACCGAGGAACGGGCCGAGCGGGCGGAGCCACCCCAGCGAGATCCGGGGGGCCGCAACGAGGGCGTGGGTGTAGAGCACCCGGCAGAGCACGACGTTCATGAAGAAGCGCTCGGCCTCGTTCTCCGCCTCCGCGAGGTCGCGGTGTTCGAGGTAGGCGGCGACCACGCTCCCGTTGTGCGCCCGGTACCAGGCGCGAGCCGTCGGACGGCCGGCGAAGGCCGTCCAGAAGCCGACCGTCCGCGAGGAGGCCGGACCGGAGAGGTCTCCGCTCAAGGCCACTGCCTCGCAGCCGTCACGAAGGATGCGCTCGTTCACCGCGCGCCACCACGGACTGCCGGGACGTTCGCCGGACAGGGGCCGCAGCAAACCCCGCCGGAGCTGCCACCGCATGAAGGACGTCGCCGCCCGGCGAAAGGGCAGATGGCGTGGGGCCTTGCCGAACGGACCGCGGTAGCAGCGCTCCATCAAGGCCAGCCGGCCTGCCGGGTCGTCGCGGACGGAGGCGATCTGCCGCTCGGCCCAAGCCGCGGCCGACATCCCGGACCCCCCGTGCGGCCGGTCCGGGCCCGTCACCGCCTGACGCCCCGCCTCAGCAGGGCGACCGCGCCGACCACCGCGAGGCCGCTCACGCCGAGCACGGTGCGCGTGCCGCGTGAGCCGAGTGCGCGGCACGGGCCGGCGGTCAGCAGGGACCACCGCGCATGGACGGACAGCGCGCTTCCGATGCTCTGGACGGACCCGTACGACACCAGCGACATCGCGGACCCGATCGAGCCGACGGACAGGGCGGAGCCGATCGAGCCGATGGACAGCGCGCTGCCCACCGACCCGATCGACAGGACGGACCCCACGGAGCCGATCGACAGGAAGGAGTCCCTGGACCACAAGGAGAGGGCGGAATCTCCGGCGGCGCGGGAGGAGGAGTGCGTCATGGGGTCAGTGTGCCGCGAGACGACGCGGCCCACACCGCATCACGGAAGCCGGACCGCTGATGGTCGTACTAGCACTGCGGGACGTCCTTGACGAACACGATGCCGTCGCTGTCCGCCAAGTGGGCCGGGTCGAACGGGGCGTAGCCGAACCAGGGGGAAACGCGGGGCGCCGGCGGCGTGCCGTCGAGGGCCGTGGCCAGCCGCGGGGCGTCGATGACGCAACGGTCCTCCGGGAGCGCGTACAGGATCCCTTCGAGGGTGTCCGGCGGCGGCGTGTCCACACCCCGGTGCCGGATCGTGCCGAGGGCCGTGGCCACGAAGGCGTACTCCTCGCCGAGCCGGGCGCTCACCAGCGCACCGGCGCTCCACCACTCCACCTGCCCCTGCCACATCTGCATCGAGCTCTTCTCCCGCTGGAGATGGGAGTTGTGGGCGTGGACGAGCACCGGGCCCGCTTCGGCGACGGCGAGCAGGTTGCGGGCCATCATCAGATCCCGCAGCGCGCACAGTCGGCCCATGCGGGCGGGTGAGTCGTCGGCCATCCAGTGGTGGTACCGCAGCAGGCCGGTCGCGGTGCGCCCGTACAGCACCGCCCGGTTCCACTCCTCCCGTGGGGTCGCCGTGATCAGGTACGGCGCCTGCGCCTCGAGCAGCGCCACCAGATCGTCGGCGACGAGCCGCAGCCGACCGGCCTCCGCCGACTGCCCCACGGACCGGGCCGGGTCCGTCATCGCGGCGGGATCGGTCCACCGGTCGTCGGTGCCGAGCAGTCGGTCGAGTGTTTCCGCGGTGCAGGGGAGCAGGCCGGCGTCGACCCGGGGCGAGAGGTAGCCGTGGAGCCCGGTGAGGGCCTGCCGGGGGCTCGCGGCGCCCGTGATCTCCAGCGGGCCGTCGAAGCCGGCGAAGCGGAGCCGCTCGGACGCGGGCCGGTGGTCGTTGTGGGCGCGCATCCACCGCACGAGCTCGCGCTTGGCCGCGGAGGTGCCCCAGCCGTGGCTGAATCCGCGCTCCATGACTTCGTCGAGGGTGCCCGCGCCCGTCGTGACGTAGTCGTCCACGAGCAGGCCCGTCATGCAGTCGCTCTCGATCGCGATCGTCCGGTAGCCCTCCTGCTCGACGAGTTGGCGGAAGAGCTCGTTGCGCAGCTCGAGCAGGGTGTCCTCGCCGTGGGTGGGCTCGCCCAGGGCGAGGATCCGGGGCCGGGCCGGGAACAGCCCCATGACGGCGGCAGCCTCGACGGTGCGGGCGCTGTCCTTGATGTCAGTTGCCATGCATTCAACGGTATCTTTGAACCTTCGTTTGAAACTTTTGCGCAATATCATGGGCTCCATGCGGGAAAAGCTTCAAAGCGATGAACGGCTCAGGCCGATCGACCTGGCGCGCGGACACGGTCTGTCGACGCAGGCGGTCAGGAACTACGAGGAGGCCGGCATCCTCCCGGCCGCGGATCGCACGGCCCACGGCTACCGCACCTACACCTCGCTGCACGCGGGAGCCCTGCGCGCCTTTCTCGCCCTGGTGCCCGGACACGGCCACCGGACGGCGACATCGATCATGCACGCCGTGAACGAGGGCGCCGTCGACGAGGCGTTCCGCCTCATCGACGAGAGCCACGCCCAGCTCCTCGACGACCGGCGGACCCTCCAGGCGGTGGAGAGCGCCCTCCGCGACCTGGGGCCCTCGCCCGCGCCCGATCCGGCCGCCGCGCCGGGTTCCGGGGGCATGTTCATCGGACTGCTGGCGCAGACGCTCGGCATCAGGCCCGCGACGCTGCGCAAGTGGGAGCGCGCCGGACTGGTGAGCCCGCGCCGCGATCCGCTGACCGGGTACCGCGTCTACGACGAGGCAGACGTACGGGACGCCCGGCTCGCCCACCAACTCAGGCGAGGGGGCTACCTGCTGGACCGCATCGCCCCGCTGATCGCCCAGGTGCGTGAGGCCGGGGGCCTGGAGCCACTGGAGGCCGCACTGCGCGACTGGCGCGCCCGGCTGTCCGCCCGCGGCCGGGCGATGCTGACCGGAGCCGCCGCACTGGAGGCGTACCTCCGCGACGCACGGGGATGAGACCTCGCCGACCGACGGGCTGCCGTGCCGACGGGCCGACGGGCTGCCGTGCCCGTTGTCGGGACGGTCCGGACACCGCCGTCCTACAGGACCACGATCCCCAGGGGGCGTTGGCCCGCCGGGAGGGGGCGCGTCGTACCGCTCGGCAGGTCCACGACGGTGATCCCGTCCCGGTACCCGTACCGCGTGAAGCCGCCCGTGACGTACGCGGTGCGGCCGTCCGCGGTGACCGCGACGTCCTCGTGCGGGCCGTCCAGCGAAACCGTGCGTTCCGTTCCGCCGGGGGACCGGACCGTCATCGAGGCCCCGTCCCCGTCCTCCGCCGCGCCGCGAGGGTGTCGGCGCGCACGGCCGCCACGTCGTAGGAGTCGTGCCCGGTCGCGTACACCTCGCCGCCGTCCGCCGCGACGTCCACGTCGAAGGGGCGGCGTCCGACGGGCACGGCGGCGGTGACCGTACGGGTCCCCGTGTCGATGACGTCCAACACCCCGGGCCCGCCGGGCACGTTGACCCCCACGTACAGTCGCCGCCCGTCGGGCGCGAGCGCGATGCCCATCCCGCCACCCCGGTACTCGCCGGTGGTCACGGGCCCGCTGGGGGTGCGGTACGGGATGCGGCCCAGGCCGGTGCGGGTGGTGGTGTCCACCACCGCGACGCCCTCCGCCGTCGCGACCCAGGCCCGCCCGTCCGTGCCGGCCGCCGGCCCGTACGGAGCGGTCCCCGCCTCCACCGAGCCGACCGGGCCGCTCGCCGGGTCCACGAAGGCCACGGGCGAACCGCCGAAGTCGGTGACCAGGAGCGTGCCGCGCGCCGTGGGCACACCCGCGGCGACCGTCGACTACCGGACCCGTGGTGCCGCCGCGGCGCCGGGGCCGTCCGAGGCGCTCGTACCGCCCCCGCCCGCCGTGCACCCGGCGAGCACGGTGAGCAGGGCGGCCCCGGTCGCGGCCAGGGCCGGCGCCGGCCGACGCGCTCCGCCCCGGGAGGCCCGCGGCGCCCTCACCGCAGCAGCTCCGCGATCTCGGCGTACCCGCGCCGATGTGCGTGGGCGAGCGCCGACACCCCGTCGCCGTCCGCCAGTTCGCGGTCGGCTCCGGCCGCGAGCAGCAGCCGTACGATCTCCTGGTGGGCAGGGCCCCCGTCACCGAGGATCACAGCCTCCAGCAGGGCGGTCCAGCCGAGCCGGTTGACGTGATCGACGTCGATGTCCGTGACCGCCAGTACCTCCCGTACGTACGCGACGTGCCCGCGCTCGCTCGCCGGGATGTGCGACACGCCGCCGAACCGGTTGGTGCGCCGCAGGTCCGGACCCGCCGGGAGCAGCACGCGCAGCATCGCCACGCTGCCGGTCACCCCGGTGACCAGCCAGGCGCTGTCCTCCCGGGCATCCTGTGCGTCGACGTCGGCGCCCGCCGCCACCAGTACCCCGGCCGCCTCCACGTGGTTCCCGAGGGAGGCGAGCAGGAGCGGCGTGCGCAGCTCCGTATCGCGCACCTCGACGTCCGCGCCCCCTTCGACGGCCGCACGTACGGCGACGGCGTCCCCCGCCCGTGCGGCGTCCAGCAACTGACGATCGACGGCCTTCATCCCGTACCCCTCACCCGCTCCACGGCCTCGCGGCCACCTGTCCTGGTCCCGATCCTCTCCCTGCCCCCCCACGCCATCCCGCCCCCGGACCGGCTCCCGGTCGTCAGCCGATCGGTCGATGCGCACCGGACCGCCGTGTGCTGTCGTCCGCCGCGTGCCGATTGCCGACAGCTCATCTTGTCTTGACAAATTATTTTGTCGGTCGGATCCTTGAACGGTGCTGGACGTGGCCGTCATCGAAGAACCCGCCGCGGCCGAGGCGTCCCTGGACCCGATACGGTCCCGGATCCTCGCCGCCCTCGCCGAGCCCGGCTCGGCCGCCATGCTGGCCGTCCGCCTGGGGCTGCCCAGGCAGAAGGTCAACTACCACCTCAAGGAGCTGGAGCGTCACGGGCTGGTCGAGCTGGCCGAGGAGAGGCGCAAGGGCAATGTCACCGAGCGGATCTACGCCGCCACCGCGGCTTCGTACGTCATTTCTCCCAGCGCCCTCGCCTCCGTCAGCCCGGACCCCTCCCGGTCCCCGGACCAGCTCTCGGCCCACTGGCTGCTGGCGCTGGGGGCCCGACTGGTGCAGGAGGTCGGCGCCCTGGTGACCGGCGCGGCCCGGGCCCGGCGGCGGGTCGCCACCTTCGCCGTCGACGCGGAGGTGCGGTTCGCCTCCGCGGCCGACCGGATGGCGTTCGCCGAGGAGCTGACGCAGGCCGTGACAGCGCTCGTCAGCCGCTACCACGACGAGAGTGCCCCGCAGGGCCGCAGTCACCGGGTGGTCGTCGGACTCCACCAGATCCCCGCCCCGCCGCCCGGCGCCGCCGCGGACGAGGCCGAACCACGGCGCGCTCCCGGGGAGGCCGGAGGGAACGGATCCGGGCACGGCTCCCCGGCACGACAGGAGAACCCGCGATGACGCACCCGTTCGAGATCGAGCAGGAGATGGTCCTGCCGGCCGGCCCCGAACAGGTCTGGGAGGCGATCGCCACCGGACCGGGGATCGACTCCTGGTTCATGGGCCGCAACGAACTCGAGCCGCGCGTGGGCGGCACCGCCGCCATGGACACCGGCGGCAACCGTCAGGAAGCCCGCATCACCGCCTACGAACCGGGCAGGCACCTGGCCTCCCGCACCGCCACCGACGACGACGGCCGCTTCATGGCCTTCGAGTACCTGATCGAGGGGCGCGACGGCGGCAGCACCGTCCTGCGCGTCGTCCACAGCGGCATGCTCGGCGACGACTGGCAGGACGAGTACGACGCACTGCGCCGCGGCTGGCCCTTCCACCTCCACACGCTCCGCGAGTACCTGGCCCACTTCCCCGGGCGCACCGGCGTCCCCGTCTTCGCCTTGGCGCTCACGGGCGAGCGGCCCGCGCAGGAGGTCCGGGCGGCCCTCATCCGCGGGCTGTCACTGCCGAGCCCGGTCGTCGTGGGCGCCCGGGCGTCCGCCGGGCCGGCCGGTCTGCCCTCGGTCGACGGGGAAGTGACCTGGGCGGACGACGAACGCTTCGAGGTCCGTACTTCCGACGGCCTCTACACCTTCCACCACGGCCGCGGCATGGCGCTGATGTTCCACCACCTCTTCGGCCGGGACACCGTCCGCGCCGAAGCCGCCTGGCAGCAGTGGCTGACCGGCCTCTTCACCTGACACCCATCCAAAACGACGAGGAAACGCGACTCATGCGCACTCTGATCAGTACGGCCTTCATCTCGCTCGACGGCGTCGTCGAGGCGCCGGGCGGCGAACCCGGCTACCGCAACTCCGGCTGGACCTTCAAGGACATCGACTTCGTCCCCGAGGCGTTCGAGATCAAGGGCCGCGAACAGCAGGAGTCCACCGCCATCCTGCTGGGCCGGGCCAGCTACGAGGCGTTCAGCCCCGTGTGGCCGGACATGGCCGACTTCGCGCAGTACAAGACGATGCCGAAGTACGTCGTCTCCACCACCCTCACCGACGAGGACCTCGTCTCCGATTGGGGCGCGACGACCATCCTGCGCTCGCTCGACGAGGTCGCCGCCCTCAAGGAGACCGACGGCGGCCCGATCATCGTCCACGGCAGCGCCCGCCTGAACCGGGACCTCTCGGACGCGGGCCTGATCGACCGCTACCACCTGCTGGTCTTCCCGCTGCTGCTCGGAGCGGGCAAGCGCCTGTTCAGCGCCACGGACAAGGACGCCCAGAAGCTGAAGCTGGTCGAGTACGAGGCCTACTCCAACGGCCTCCAGAAGCAGGTCTTCGACGTCGTCCGCTGACCGGCCGCCGGGCATCGGCCGCCGGCCACCGGCTGCTCGCGCTCCGGGCATCGGCCCGGCGCGGGCGGATGCGGAGGGCGTGTACGGCAGCGCCGTGCCCCGTCGCCGTCAGGTGGCGGAGCCCGCCGCCGAGCCCGTCGCGAGGTCGGCGCCCCAGCGTTCCACCGCGGCCGGCAGGTCGAGCGGGCCCGGGCGCAGGTCGGAGTCCCCGGCGGGCCAGTCCTCGCGGGGGACGCGCCACATCACCTCGAACTCGTTGCCGTCCGGGTCCTTGGCGTAGAAGGACTTGGAGACCAGGTGGTCGCTCGCCCCCACCAGCGCACCGCGGTCGGTGAGCTTCCGGCCCAGCTCGGCGAGCTCACCGAGGGTGCCGACCTCCCAGGCCAGGTGGTAGAGGCCGACCCGGCCCTGCTCGGGTCCGGGCGCGTCGGCGCCGATCGCGAACAGCCCGAGGTCGTGGTCGTTGAGGCTGCCGGGGGCGCTCAGGAAGGCGGCGCGACCGGCGGCCAGGTTGTCGACCTGGAATCCGAAGACGTCGGTGTAGAACGCCACGGAGCGCTCGACGTCACGGATCCAGAGCACGGCGTGGTTCAGGCGGCGGACGGACATGCGGCAGCACTCCCGGTGGCTCGAATGGTCTGGCTCGATGTGGGCAGCTCCAGCATAACGTTCAAATTCGAACTACTGGCGCGTAGGGCCGGGCGAATGTCCGCACTCCCAGGCCCGGCCCCCGGCTGCAGGGCCCGCCCGGAGCCTTGCCGGCCGAACGGTGAGCGGGTGCGACCGGTCGCACTCGGCCGCACCCCCGCACCGGTCGGCCGGGTGCCAGTCCGCCCCGCTAGGGCTGCCCCCCCCACCCCGGGG
>NZ_JBHYXN010000005.1:0-101050 GCF_042752335.1 Streptomyces sp. NPDC059355
CCCGTGGTCGACCTTGTGTCCCTCGACGTCACGGCCGCCGCGGCGGCCCGCCGCGCGCCGGGCCGCGCCCTATCACCGGCCGGGCGGCGCCGCCCGCCCCGGCCGTGGGGGGGGGGCGGGCGGCGACCGGGGCCGGGATCAGGTCTGCAGGCGGCAGTTGGGGCCGTCGTGGCCGTCGGCGCTCTCGTCGTTGAACCAGTAGTCCCCTGCCGCGAGGTAGCGGAAGGAGTGCGTGACCTTCGCCGGCAGCGCCACCGTCACCGCGCGCGTCCCGTCGGGGCGGGATTCGAGCACGTGGGAGCCGGGCTGCCAGCCGTTGAACGTTCCCACCACGCTGACCGGTCCGGGCGGGTCCCCGTCGGGCAGCACGAAGGTGACCTCGGTGGCGTTCTTTCGGCGCTGTCTCTCAAGCACGGACAACTCCTTCTCACTGTCGGGAGGGGGCCATCCTGACGGCCCGGGCCGCCCCCGACCCGCGACCCGCCGGGGCGCGGGACACGTCACCCGTCCGGGTCGATCGCGTTGATCCGAAAACCCGCCTTTTCCCGAATTCCTCAGCGTCCGGAAGAGTTCTGCGTGTTCTCGCTGCCGTGCGGTCCGCGGTGCGCGACCATACGGACGCCCGGCAGTCAGCAGTAAGCAGTCAGCGGCAGAAGCAGAGCAGCAGAAGACACCGAGACAGGAAGAAGGGCGGACGTGTCCGGCAGCGAAAGCGAGAACCCAGCAATTCCCTCCCCGACCCCCGCGCCGACTCGGCCCAGGACGAATCAGGACTGGTGGCCGAATCAGCTGGACCTGCAAGTCCTCCACCAGCATTCGCCCCTGTCCGATCCGATGGGCGAGGACTTCGACTACGCGAAGGAGTTCGCGACCCTCGATGTCGACGCGCTGAAACGGGACGTCTTCGAGGTGATGACCTCGTCCCAGGAGTGGTGGCCCGCCGACTACGGCCACTACGGGCCGCTGTTCATCCGGATGAGCTGGCACGCCGCCGGTACGTACCGCATCGCCGACGGCCGGGGCGGCGGCGGCGCCGGCTCCCAGCGCTTCGCCCCCCTCAACAGCTGGCCGGACAACGCGAGCCTGGACAAGGCGCGCCGTCTGCTCTGGCCGGTCAAGCAGAAGTACGGGCAGAAGATCTCCTGGGCCGACCTTCTGATTTTCGCCGGAAACTGCGCCATCGAATCCATGGGTCTCCCGACGTTCGGATTCGGATTCGGACGGAAGGACACCTGGGAGCCGGAGGAGATCTTCTGGGGGCCGGAGGACACCTGGCTCGGAGACGAGCGCTACAGCGGCGAAAGGGACCTCTCCAATCCTCTGGGCGCCGTGCAGATGGGGCTGATCTACGTCAATCCGGAAGGGCCCAACGGAAACCCCGATCCGGTGGCCGCCGGCCGCGACATTCGCGAGACGTTCGCACGCATGGCGATGGACGACGAGGAGACGCTGGCGCTCATCGTCGGCGGCCACACGTTCGGAAAGTGCCACGGCGCCACGGACCCCGCCTACATCGGTCCCGAACCGGAAGCGGCCCCCATCGAGCAGCAGGGCATCGGCTGGAAGAACGCGTCCGGCACCGGCGTCGGCGTCGACGCGCTCACGAGCGGGCTCGAAGGCGCGTGGACCACCGCACCGACGAAGTGGGACAACGGCTACCTGGACAACCTGTTCGGATACGACTGGGAGCTGACGACCAGCCCCGCCGGTGCCAACCAGTGGACTCCCGTGGACCCGGCGGCCCAGGGCACGGTGCCCGACGCCCACGACCCGTCGAAGCGGCACGCTCCGATGATGCTCACGACGGACCTCGCGCTGAAGGTCGATCCGGTCTACGCGCCGATCGCCAAGCGCTTCCACGAGAACCCGGACCAGCTCGCGCTGGCCTTCTCCAAGGCCTGGTACAAGCTGCTGCACCGCGACATGGGGCCCCTCCCGCGCTACCTCGGCCCGTGGGTCGCCGAGCCGCAGCTCTGGCAGGACCCCGTGCCCGAGGTCGATCACCCGCTGGTGTCGGACGCGGACGTCGCCGCCCTCAAGGGGAAGATCCTCGCCTCGGGACGGTCCATCCCCCAACTGGTCACCACCGCCTGGGCGTCCGCGGCGAGCTTCCGCGGCACCGACAAGCGCGGCGGGGCCAACGGGGCCCGGATCCGGCTCGCGCCGCAACGGGACTGGGAGAGCAATGCCCTGCCCGAGGTGGGCGAGGTGGTGGGGACCCTCGAACAGATCCGGCAGGACTTCAACGAGTCCGCGACGGGCGGCACGAAGGTCTCGCTCGCCGACCTGATCGTCCTGGGCGGGTGCGCGGCCGTCGAACAGGCCGCCAAGAACGCCGGGTACGCCGTCACGGTCCCCTTCGCGCCGGGGCGTACGGACGCCTCGCAGGAGCAGACCGACGTGGACGCGTTCGCCGTGCTCGAGCCCAGGGCGGACGGGTTCCGCAACTACCTCCGGCAGGGCGAGAAGCTCGCGCCGGAGACCCTCCTGCTGGACCGCGCCAACCTGTTGAATCTCACCGCTCCCGAGATGACGGTCCTGGTCGGCGGCATGCGCGCCCTGAACACCGGCTTCGGGCGGTCCCGGCAAGGCGTCTTCACCGACCGGCCGGAGTCGTTGACCACCGACTTCTTCGTCAACCTGCTCGACATGGGTACGGAGTGGAAGGCGTCGGCCGCGGCCGAGAACGTGTTCGAGGGCCGCGATCGCGCCTCGGGCGAGGTCAAGTGGACGGCCACCGCCGTCGACCTCGTCTTCGGGTCGCACTCGCAGCTGCGGGCGCTCTCGGAGGTCTACGCCTCCCAGGGCGCGGGCGAGAAGTTCGTACGCGACTTCGTGTCCGCGTGGGACAAGGTGATGAACTGCGACCGGTTCGACCTCCGCTGACCCCCGGCCCCTCTAGAGTCGGTACCTGAGTCCGAGTCCGAGTCAGAGGGCCCGGTCGGCCACCCCCGGCCGACCGGGCCCTTCTCGTGCCGGCACGCGCCGGCCGCCGGGGTGGGGCGCGGGTACACGCCGGGGAACTCACCCCTGCCGGCCGGCCCCCCGGACCGCAGGCGCCGCAGGGGCCCGGTTCCACCGCATCCGGGACCACGGAAGGGCCAGCTGCCCCTGGTCGGAGACCTCCCGCGGCGCGAGGTGCGAGATCGGCGCCGCCTCCCGGTACCGGGCGTAGACGGTGTCGACGTACCGGTGCCCGGTGTCGGCGGCGATGAACAGGACCGTCCGTTCTGGGGCGCGCTCGCGCTCGTGGCGGGCGGCGAGGTAGCCGGCGCCGGTGGAGAGCCCCGCGAAGACCGCGTGCCGGCGCAGCAGGTCGACACTGCCCGCCAGCGCGGCACCGAACGAGATCCAGTGCAGGGTGTCGTACAGCTCGTGCGAGACGTTCCCGAACGGGATGGAGCTGCCGATCCCGGCGATGATGATCTCGGGGTCGCAGACGTGCTCGGCGCCGAAGGTGAGGCTGCCGTACGGCTGGACGCCGACGAGTTCGACATCGGCCGGGGCGGCGCCGGGCGGGGCGCTGTCGCCCGCGGCGTCCGCGGCCGCCCCGCGCAGGTAGCGCGCGAGGGCTCCGGTGGAGGCCCCCGAACCGACCCCGCCGACGACGGTGAGCCCGGTCGCGCCGCCGGTCGCCTCCCGGATCCGGTCGGCGATCACGCGGTAGCCGAGGTAGTGGACGTCGTCGTGGTACTGCCGCATCCAGTGGTACTCGGGGTGCTCGGCGAGGATCTCGTGGATCCGCTCCACCCGCCGCTTCTGGTCGAGCCCCAGGTCGCTGCACGGCTCCATCTGCTCCAGGGTCGCCCCGAGCACGGCGAGCTGGGTGCGCAGCGTGCGGTCCACCGTCGTCGAGCCGACGATGTGGCAGCGCATGCCGTACCGGTGACAGGCCAGGGCGAGGGCGTACGCGTAGATGCCGCTGGAGCTGTCCAGCAGGGTGTCCCCGCGGCGCACCGCCCCGGTGTCCAGCAGACGGCGTACCGCGGCGAGGGCGGAGACCGCCTTCATGGTCTCAAAGCGCAGGCAGACGAGCCGGTCGTCGAGCCGTATCAGGTCCGGACGGCCGATCGCCTCGGCGATGTGCTGATCCATGCGGGAACTCCTTGCCGGTGGTGGGGAAGGTGGTGAAGGTCCGGGTGGCGGCGATGCCGTGGGCGTCGAGGGCGCGCAGGCAGCCGCGTACGCGGTGGCGCAGACCCGGCGCGGCCGGGTCGAAGAGCACGCCCGCCACCGCGCCGCTGTGCGCGATCTGCACGCCGACCGCCCCGATCCGCCGGTGGATTGCGGTCAGCGCCTCGAACTCCGGGTGGCGTAGCACTTGTTGACCGCGCCGGGCACTGGCGGTGGCCACCTCGCCGAGGAGCTGGGCGTCTGCGGTGGCCACCGCCCGGCGCAGCAGCGTACGCAGCCGCTCCCAGGCGCGTACGTCGCCCTCGTCGGGCTCCCGTACGGGCAGGGAGAGGGTGTCCACGGGCGCGCCCCCGCCGAGGGCGCAGCCCACCACGACGAGCGGCGGCAGGGCCGGCCCGAGGGCTTCCAGCACCCGGCCCTCGCGCTGGGCGAACAGCACCGGCCGGCCGTCCAGCATCAGGGGATCGCAGGCCTGTTCCGCCCGTACGGCCAGCCGGGCGACCGCCTCGGGGGCCGGCCGCAGTCCGTACGAGTCCGCTACCGCGCGGACGGTGGCGATCACGTCGCTGGTCGAGCTGCCCATGCCGAGGCCCACCGGGATGTCACCGGTGAGCCTCAACTCGCCTCCGCAGGGCGGCTGTCCGGTCCGCTGCGCGTATTCCGCCACCGCGAGGGCCGCGGCCCGTACGGCTTTCGTACGGTCGGCGGGTACGACGGTGAGTGCTTCGGGCGCCGTACCGGGCCTGCGGACGAACTCGGCGCGACTGCCCGGGCCGGCCATCGGGAGGGTGACCAGGCCGGGGCACCGGCGGCCGTCGGTGTCGAGGAACACGCCCTGGAGGATCTCGCCGTGGTGGCAGGGGGCGTGTCCGGTGCCGGTGGGCATCACGCGCGGCTCACCGTCCGATAGCGGTAGAGGACCGTCTCCTCGGCACTGAACTGGGAGAACGGGAACGGCTCCGCGCAGAGGGCGGTCACGCCGGAGCCGAGGAAGGCGCGGGCGACGGCGCTGCCGGTCTGCGCGTAGACGATCAGCGGGATGCCGCGGGAGCGGCAACGCGCGAGGACGGTGTCGAACGAGCCGTTGCTCAGGGTCATTCCGGTGGCGACGACGGCCTCGGCGCGCTCCAGCACCTCGTCCATGTCGTCGGTGACGGGGTCGCCCCACTGGGTGGCCTTGAGGTTGAAATCGCAGGGCAGCGGTTCGCCACCGCGCTCGCGGATCGCCGCGACGAGCGGGTTGACGACGCCGATGAGACCCACGCGGGCCCCCTCCTCGATGTCGAGCAGCCCGGCGATGGCCGCGTCGCGGGCCTTCGCGCGTATCTCGGGGGTACCGGCGGGGAGGGCGACGGGTTCGGCTTCGCCCGCCGTCGCGGCCGCCCGGTGCGGGCGGGTCTCGGACAGGTACGCGTCGAGGGCGGCGATCCGCAGCGGGCGCGGGGCCTCGCGCAGCAGGGTGTCGAGCGGAATGCCGCAGGAGTCGCGGCAGATCGCCGGGTCGATCTCGCCGGCCTCGAAGGCGCAGCCTCCGAAGGAGCCGCCGAGGCGGACCAGGACGTACTGGTTGAGGTAGGTGGTGTCGCCGCCGGCCAGCCGGGTGCCGTGGTGGATCCAGAACACGCTGGTGGCGACGAGTTCGCAGGGGGGCGGGCCGTGTTCGCCGGCCAGGACGGCCTCGACGAGCCCGTCTACGGACGACGGCGCGAGGGCGGGGAGGGGGGTGGTGCGGTTCACGGGGTTCCTTTTCACAGGGCGGATCGGGGTACCGGTGGCAGAGTGCCGAGGGGTCCGCGGTAGGCGACCGCGGGGTGGCCGAGCGGATCGGTCGCGAGTTCGGCGTCGACCTCGAAGACCTCGGCGAGCCGCTCGGCGGTCAGAACGGCCGCGGGGGCGCCGGAGGCGATCAGGCGGCCGTGGTGCAGGAGCAGCAGCCGGTCGCAGTACCGGGCGGCGAGCGACAGGTCGTGCAGCGCGACCAGGACCGTCTGCCCGCTCCCGGCCAGCAGCTCCATCAGTCCCAACCGGTGTTTGACGTCGAGGTGGTTGGTGGGCTCGTCGAGCAGGAGCGCGTACGGCTGCTGCGCCAGCGCGCGGGCGATGTGGGCGCGCTGCCGCTCCCCGCCCGACAGGGCCTTCCAGGGCCGGCCCGCGAGCGCGGTGAGTCCGACGCGGTCCAGCGCGTCGGCGACCACCGCCCGGTCGGCGGCGTCCGGTCCGCGCCAGCGGTCCCGGAACGGGGTCCGTCCCAGGGCGACGACGTCGGCGACCCGCAGGTCGCTGTCGGCGCCCGAGTCCTGTGCCACGAAGGCGACGTGGCGGGCGGTCCGCCGGGCGCTCCAGCCCCGTACGGACTCGCCGTCGTAGCGGACCGTACCCGCGTCGGGTGTCCGCAGCCCGGCCAGGCAGCGCAGCAGCGAGGACTTGCCCGAGCCGTTGGGGCCGAGCAGCGCGACGGTCTCGCCGGACGCGATGTCCGCGCAGACCTCCCGTACGACCTGCGTTCCGGCCACCGACCAGCTCACCTTCTCGGCGCTGATCCTCACAGCTCACCCCGCTTGCGCAGCACGAGGAGGAAGAGCGGCACGCCGAGCAGGGCGGTGATCACGCCGACGGGAACCTCGCGGGGCGCGAAGGCGATCCGCGCGAGCGCGTCCGTCCACACCAGGAACACCGCGCCGGCGAGCGCCGCGTACGGCAGCAGCAGCCGGTGCAGCGGCCCGACGAGGAACCGCACCCCGTGCGGGACGATCAGCCCGACGAAGCCGATGGCTCCGACGGTGGCCACCGCGACGGCGGTCAGTGCGGCGGTGACCACGAGCAGCAGCATCCGCGTGTTCCGGACGCCGATCCCGAGGGACGCGGCGGTGTCGGTGCCGAAGGCGAGTCCGTCGAGGGCGTTCGAGCACAGCCATGCCACCAGCAGCCCCAGCGGGGTGACGATCGCGCAGACCACGACGGTGTTCCAGCGGGCCGGCGCCATCGAGCCGAGCAGCCAGTGGGTGACGGCCCGCGTGGTGTCCGCGTCGGCCGAGGCCATCAGGACCAGCGAGGTCAGCGCGGTGAAGAGCTGGCCGACCACCACTCCGGTGAGGACGATGCGGCCCGAATCCAGTCCGGTGCGCCGCAGGAGCAGCAGGAGCAGTCCGAAGGAGAGCAGCGCGCCGGCGAGCGCGCCTCCGGTGACGCCGAGCGTGCTCGCGCCGAACCCTAGGACGAGGACGGTGACGGCTCCCGCGGAGGCCCCGGAGGAGACGCCGAGCAGGTAGGGGTCGGCGAGGGCGTTGCGGGTGACCGCCTGGAGCACCGTGCCGCAGACGGCGAGCGAGGCTCCGACGAGGGCGGCCATGAGCACGCGCGGCAGCCGCAGGTCCCAGACGAGCGAGTCGACGAGCGGGGCCGACGGCCGTACGTCCAGGCCGAGACGGCCGCCGAGGACGCGGCCGAGTCCGGTCCAGCCGACATCCGCGGTGCCGATGCGTACGGCGCCCGCCACCGAGACGGCCAGCACGCCGGCGGCGAGGAGCAGGAAGACCGCGTGGGCCGTCCCGGCAGGGCCCCTCGCGGTGGTGGCCGGGTCAGCGGACATGTCCGAGGTCCTTCATGCCGTTCGCCAGCAGACCGAGGGCGTGCACGGAGCGCACGGACGGGTCCAGCTCCATGCCGGGCACCTCCAGGATCCTGTCGTCGCGGACTGCGGCCAGCTTCGAGATCACCGGGTGGCGGCCCATCTCGGCGCGCTTCTCGGCGGCGCTGTCGCCGGGCCGTCCGCGCTCGGACAGGTCGCCGATCACGATGAAGTCCGGGTCGCGCTCGGCGACTTCCTCCCAGGTGACCTCCGGCCAGTCCTCGTTGACGTCGTCGAAGGCGTTCCTCGCGCCGACGATCCGGCTCATCTCACTGGGCAGGCCGGTCTTGCCCGCCACGTACGGCATGCCGTTGAAGACGGAGTAGAGGTAGACGACGCTCGGCCGCCGCGCGCCCTGGGGGGCCTTGGCGGCGTTCTCCCGCGCCTCGGCGACCGCCGCGCGCTGGTCGGCGGCGAGCTTGCCGGCCCGCTCGCGGGCGCCGAAGAGCTTGCCGAGGTTCTCGTAGTCGGAGAAGAGCAGGTCGAACGGGGTGGTGCCGGGCGGGTTCTGCCGGGGGCAGTCCACGGCGCTGACGAAGGTGGGGACCTGGAGGGCGTCCAGTTCCTCGCGGGTGCCGGCGCGGTCCTTGGTGTAGAGGTCCGCGGAACCGGCGACGACGAAGTCGGGCGTGGCGGCGCGGAGTTGCTCGCCCGTCGCGATCTTCGGGGCGATGACCGGGATCTTGGCGTACGCGGCCTCGTACTGCGCGGGGATCTTCGTCTTGAGATTGGCGGTGCCCGCCATCCGGTCCTGGAGCCCGAGTTCGAGCAGGGTCTCGGTCGTGGCCTGGTCCAGGGCGACGGTCCGCCGCGGCGGCTCGGCGAAGGTCACCTGACGGCCGCAGCTGGTGACGGAGACCGCGCCGGCTGCGGGCTCGCCGTCCGCCGCGGAGCCCGCGCCGGCTGCGGTGGAGCAGCCCGCGGTGGCGAGGGCGAGGGTCAGGGCTGTCCCGAGGCGGGCGGGGTGGCGCATGGGTTCTCCTGTCGGGAAGGGGAGGCGGGCGCGGACGTGCCGCGTTCGAAGAGTACTGTAATGGTATTCATTTTCATTAACGACAGCGGGGGTGGCTCCCCGAGCCGCTCCCCCACCCCCGAAGGAGCCCCCGCACGTGGCGACCACACCCACGCAGGCCGCGGCCAAGGCCGTTGCCCCGCCTCCGCGTTCGGCCCTGCGCGACCCCGCCTTCCTGCGCCTGTGGGCGGGCACCACGGCCTCCGGGCTCGCGACCTGGGCGCTGCCCTTCGTCCTCGGGCTCGCCGTGCTCCACCGTGATCTCGGCGCCGCCGGCCTCGGCCTGGTGCTCGGCGCCCGCACCGCCGGCTTCCTCGCCGCCGTCGCCGTCGGCGGCGTACTGGCCGACCGGCACTCCCGCCGCGCGGTCGTGCTCTGGCCCGCCCTCGCGGCGGCGGCCGCCGCACCCCTCCTCGCCGCGGGCCTCGGCCGCTCGCTCGTGCTGATGACGGCCGCCGCGGCCCTCGCCGGGGCCGGACAGGGCGCCTGCCGCCCGGCGTTCCAGGCACTCACCGCCGAGACCGTCGAGCCGGGGCGCCGTCAGCAGGCCAACGCCGCCATGACGATGGCGGTCCGCGGCTCCACGCTCGCCGGACCCGCCCTGACCGCTCTGCTCGCGGCCTTCCTCGACGTCGGGGCACTGCTGCTCGGCATCGGCGCGCTCTGGCTGGTCGCCGCTCTGATACCCGGCCCGGGCAGCGCCACCACCGCTGCCGCCGGCGAGGACCTCGCCGCGCCGCCCGCCCCGCGCGCGGGCTTCCGTACGGAATTCCTGGAGGGCATGCGCGAGGCGCGCCGCCACCCGTGGTTCCTCGCCGGACTCGCGGCCCTCGCCGCCGTCATCACCCTCGGCTACTCCGCCACCGGCGTCGCGCTGCCGCTGATCAGCCGGGACCGGTACGGCACCGGGTGGGTGCTGGCCGCGGCCGTGACCGCTTACACCGCGGGCGCGCTCGGCGGGGCCCTCGTCATCGCCCGGTGGCGGCCGCGCTCCCCCGGCCGGGCCGCCTTCGCCGGGCTGGCGGCGTACGGGCTCGCCCCGCTGAGCCTGATGCTGCCGGTCCACCCGGTGGTGGTCGTCGCCGCGTACGCCGTGGCCGGAATCGGCATCGAGCTGTTCAACGTGCCGTGGTTCACCGCCACCCAGCGCGAGGTCGCCCCGGACAAACTGGCCCGCGTCTCCTCGCTGGACTTCCTGGTCTCGTACGGCCTGGCGCCCGTCGGGCTCGCGCTGATCGCCCCCGCCATCGACGCCTTCGGGGTCACGGCCGTGCTCGGCGCCTGCGCCGGCGCCTGCTTCCTCGTACCGGCAGCGGCGGCGCTGGTGCCCACCGCGCGCCACTTCGGCCGCCCGAGCGCGGCGCCGGCGGACTGAGCGCCGACGGCCGCGGCACGCCCCGCCCCCGGCCGGCTCTCGCCCGGCCGGGGCCCGCGTCGACGCCGCGTCTGGCAAGCTGCGCTCCATGACCGCGCCGCAACCACTCGATTTCGCGCAGATCACCCGCCCGCGGGAGCTTTCCGCCGAGCTGCGGGACCAGCTCGTCGACTGCTGGGTACGGGTCATCAACGCCGGGGGCGCCGTCATCCCCCGCGGGCTCCCCATGCCGCCGGTGCGCAACGACCAGGCCGACCCGGCCCTGGGGCAGCTCGTCGGCGCGCTCGATCCGCGCCGCGCCCGGATGCTGATCGCCACGGCCGGCGGGCAGCTGGCCGGTTGGCTGATCCTGCGCCGTGACCCGCATCCCCTCGTCGCGCACTGCGGCGCCGTCAACCACGTCATGACGCACCCCGACTTCAGGGGCCGCGGCATCGGCACGGCGCTGATGCGCCGGGTCGGCGGTCTCGCCCGCCAGGAGATGGGACTGGAGCAGTTGCACATCGCCGTCCGGGCCGGGCTGGGGCTCGAGGAGTTCTACGGCCGTCTGGGCTGGCGGGAGATCGGGCGCTGGCCCGGCGGCCTGCGGGTCGCGCCCGGCGACGACCGCGACGAGGTCCTCATGTACCTGCCCCTCTGAGCACCACGAGCCCCGTCGGTCGCACGCGTCGCCGTCCCGTCGCCGTCCCGTCCCCGTCGCGTTTCGGCCATCTCCTTCCCACACGCGTCCACACGGGATCAGCAGGGCATGAACAGGGCCGCGAGGGATATCGTCGTACGATCGGCGCGCGGGAGGAGCAGCTGGGATGGACACCGGCCCCCTGTACCTGGAACCGCGGTTGGCGCCACGGCTCGCCGCGCTGCTCGGCTCGGCCCCGTTCCTGCACATGCTCGTGGACGCCCTCGGTTCGCCCCTCAACGTGCTCCTGCCCGACCAGATGGCGCAGAACGCCGAGGGCTTCCGCTCCGTCTACCGCCGCCACCGGCTCGGCGGGCAGGTCTTCTTCGCCCACAAGGCCAACCGCTCCCGGTCCCTCGTACGGCGGCTGACCACGGCGGACGCGGCCGTGGACGTGGCCTCCGTCGGCGAGCTCCGCCGCGCCCTCGGCGCCGGCTTCACCGCGGACCGCGTCATGGCGACCGGCCCCAAGGATCCGGCGTTCCTGTGGCTCGCCGCGCGGTCGGGGGTCACCGTGAACGCGGACGGTCCGGGCGAGTTGGAGGCTCTGGCAGGCCTCGTGCGCCGTCACGACCTGCCCCGCCCGAAGGTCCTGCTGCGCCTCTGCGAGTTCGAGACCTCGGGGCCCAGGATGCTCTCCCGCCGGAGCCGGTTCGGTACGTCCGTGAAAGCCCTCGGGCCCCTGCTGGACCTGCTGGAGCGCCACCGGGACCACCTCGATCCGATCGGCGTCGCGTACCACCTCGACACCACGAGCCCCGACGAGAAGGCCATCGCCCTCGAAGGCTGCCTGCGGGCCATGGACGACCTGCGATTACGGGGATTCCAGCCCCGCGCGGTCGACATCGGCGGCGGCTTCGGCGTCAGCTACCTCGCCCACGCCGCCCAGTGGGACCGCTACACGAGCGAGCTCGCGGCCGCCGTCATGGGCCGGCGCCCGCCGCTGACCTGGGGCGGCCACGGCTACGGTCTGCACTCCGAGGGCGGTACGCTGCGCGGCGCCCTGAGCCTGTACCCCGCCCACCGCCCGGTCGCCGGCGCCGGCTATCTCGACGCGCTGCTGTCGCAGCCCGCCCCCACCCTGGGCCGGGCCCTCGGCACCCTGCTGCTGGAGAGCCTCTACGACCTGTACACGGAGCCGGGCCGGGCCCTGGCCGACCAGTGCGGCCTCTCCCTGGCACGGGTGCTGGAGGTGCGCCGTACGGACGCGGGCCCCGCACTCGTACGCCTCGCCATGAACGCGAACGACGTCGCCCTGGAGGACCACGGGATCCTCATGGACCCCGTACTGGTGTCCCGCGAGGACGGACCCTCCGGCGCGCGGGAGCCGGTCGGCGTCCACCTCATGGGAAACCTGTGCCTGGAAGCCGACCTGATCACGCGCAGAACGGTGTTCCTGCCGCGGCTGCCGCGTCCGGGCGATCTGCTCGGCTTCGCCAACACCGCCGGCTATTGCATGGACTTCAGCGCGACGCAAGCCCAACAGCAGCCGGTGGCACGCACGGTGGCGGTCCGCCTCACGGAGAACTCGTGGCGCTGGTGTCTGGACGAGGAGTACTGGCCGATCGAGGAGTTCGGGCCGACATCCGATTCGGGGGGACAGGCATGAGGTACGACAGCATCACCGAGGCCATCGGCAACACCCCGCTGGTCCGCATCGATCCGGCCGTACACGGCCTGCGCCACGTCGATCTCTACGCGAAGCTGGAGATGCTCAACCCCTTCGGCTCGGTCAAGGACCGGGCCGCCTGGAACATGGCCCGGTCCGCACTGCCCGGCGCCCGGGAGCGCGGCGAGACCGTCGTCGAGCTGTCCAGCGGCAACACGGCCAAGGCGCTGGCGGTGATCGCCGGCATGCACGGGCTGTCGTTCAAGAGCGTCACCAACCGGATGCGCATTCCGGAGGTCAAGGACCTGCTCCTGCTGCTGGGCGCCGAGATCGAGGAGCTGCCTGGGCGCAGCGAATGCCTGGACCCGACGGACACCGAGGACCCGCTGACCCTCTTCCACCAGCGGCTGAACGAGTCCGGCGGCGCCCACCTGCACACCGACCAGTACTTCAACGCGCTCAACACCGAGGCGCACGAGACGGGTACGGGTCCGGAGATCGTGGCGGATCTGGACGGCCGGGCCCCGGACTGGTTCCTCGCCTGCGTCGGAACGGCCGGTTCCTCCACGGGCGTGGCCCGGGCGCTGCGCGCGCACGATCCGGCCGTACGGGTGATCGGACTGGTCGGCGAGAAGTCGGACTTCATCCCCGGCATCCGCAACATCGACGAGGTCCACGAGGTCGGCCTCTTCGACCCGGCCACGTACGACACGATCGAGTCGGTCGGCGCCGACGACGCGATCGACGGCATGCTCACCCTGGTCCGGCGCTGCGGGATCCTCGCCGGCCCCACGGGCGGCGCCGCGTACCACGGCGCCGTGCGCCATCTGCGCTCACTCGATGCGGAGTTGACGGGGCCGGAGCGCAGGACCGCGGTCTTCATCGTCTGCGACCGGGTGGAGAGCTACCTCGGCTACGTCAAACAACGCCGCCCGGAGCTGCTGGGCCGTCCGCCCGCACGGAACTCCGTGGCCGCGCTGAGCGATGCCGAGGTACGGGCGGCGCAGGTCGTCGAGGTGGCCGACGCCCGGAAGTGGATCGCGGCGGAGCGGCCGCTGGTGATCGACCTGCGCAGCTCCTTCGCCTACGCCGCGCTGCACATCGACGGATCGGTGAACATCGTGGACGAGCTCTTCGACGAACTGGTGCGGGGCGGGCTGCCGTTCGGCAGACGACAGCCCGTGCTGCTGGCGTGCCCGGTCGGCGAGCAGTCTGCGCGCTACGCCGCGCTGCTGACCCGGATGGGGCATCCCGACGTACGCAGCCTCGCGGGCGGGATCATCGCCTGGCGGGACGCGGGCGCGCCGCTGGTGCGTGACTGACATGGCCGAGACGGCCGGTGCCGCAGGCGCCCTGGCGGAACTGCGCGCCTGGCAGCGCCCGCTGCGCGCCCAGTTCCCGATCCTCGTGGCGAACCCCGGGCTCGCGTACCTGGACAGCGCGGCCACCGCGCAGAAGCCGCAGGCCGTACTGGATGCCGTACAGCGCTACCTGACCACCTCCAACGCCAACGCGGGCCGCGGCTCGTACCCCTGGGCCAACGCCACGACGGCCACGGTGGAGCGGGCCCGCGACCGGGTCAAGGAGTTCCTGGGCGATCCCGATCCGGACCGCTCCCGCGTGCACTTCACCAGTGGGGCTTCCGACGGCCTGCGGACCGTGGCCCGGGACTGGCTGGCTCAGCGGCTCACCGACGGGGACGAGATCCTCGTCCCGTTCGCCGACCACGAGGCGAACCTGGCGCCGTGGCTGGAGGTACGGGAGCTGCTCTCGCGCCAAGGCGTCGGGATCCGGGTGCGCGCGCTGCCGTACCAGGACAGCTCCGGCGACTACGATCCGGTGGCGCTCGCCGCTTCGGTGGGCCCGCGGACCCGTTTCGTGGCGGCCACCCATGTGCACCACGTGTACGGCGTCGACATGAACGTGCACCGGATCCGCCGGGCGGTCGGGCCGGACGTCCCGATCTGCCTCGACGCCGCGCAGAGCATCGGGCACCTGCCGTTCTCCGTGGCCGAACTCGACGTGGACTTCGTGGTGTTCTCCGGCCACAAGGCCATGGCGCTGCCGGGTACGGGTGCGGTGTGGGCCCGCGGCCGGCGCGGGCGGCCCCGGTTCCGGCCGGGTGGCTGGGCCGGCACCCCGAACACCGTCGGCATCGCGAGCCTGGCCGCCGCCCTCGACTGGCTCGACGCGGCCGGTACGGACCGGATCGAGGCGTGGACGGTGGCGCTGGCGGCCCGGCTGACGGACGGCCTGAGCCGGCTGGACGCGTACGATGTGCTCGGCTGCCGCTCCAGCCTGGCGGCCGACTCCGAGGTGCAGCGGCGGCGGAGCATCGTGACGTTCCGGCATCGCGCGATCCCCTCGCGCGACCTCGGGTTCATCCTCTACAGCCACGGGTTCATGGTGCGCTCCGACAGCCACTGCCAGGCGGGGGCCGGGGAGTCGGACGGCTCGGTGCGGGTCAGCCTGCACGTCCACAACACATGCGAGGAGATCGAGGGGCTGCTCGCCACCCTCTCCAGTCTGCAATGATTTTCATCTGGAGTTCAGGGCCGTGAGAACGGCAGGAGCACGAGCGGACAGCGACATGAACCTGGGCAGTGCGGTCGGCGTGGGCACGGTGGCGGCGGCGAGCCGCTGGGTGGAGCGCTGGGAACGGCAGCAGCAGCGCTATGCGATCGACCGCGAGGAGCGGTTCACGGTCATCTCGGACGTGGTCGAGCGCGTCACGGCCGGCGGCGGGCACGCCGCTCCCCTCCTCCTCGACCTGGGATGCGGACCGGGGTCGCTGGCCGCCCGGCTGGCCGCGCGCATGCCCGCCGCCGAGGTCGTGGGCGTCGACGCCGATCCGCTGCTGCTGGAGCTGGGGCGGGCGCACCACGGAACGGCCCTGCGCTTCGCGGAGGCCCGCATCGGGGAACCGGGCTGGCTCGACGCCCTCGCGCTGGACCGTCCGGTGGACGCCGCCGTCTCGACGACGGCCCTGCACTACCTCGGCGAGGAAACGCTCCGGCGCACGTACGAGGAGCTGGCCGGGCGGATCCGTCCCGGCGGGGTCCTCGTCAACGGCGACCATCTGGACCCGGACTCCCCCAAGGTGCACGAGCTCGCCGTGGACATCGGCCGGCGGCGCGCCGAGCGCCAGCAGGCCCTCGCGCACGAGGACTGGGAGTCGTGGTGGTCGGGCGTGCGGGCCGACCCCGAGCTGACGCCGCTCCTCGCCACCCGCGACCGCCTCACCCACCCGCACTGCGAGGGCAACAAGCTGACCCTCACCGACCACCTCGTACTGCTGCGCGAGGCGGGCTTCGAGCACGTCGGCACGGTCTGGCAGTTCGGCAACAGCCACGTGGTGGTGGCGGTCCGCTGAGTCCGGCGCACAGCGGCGGCGGACCTTCGGGGCAGCCGGCGCGGGCCGCCGCGCGGCGCGGTCGCCACGCGCGCAGGACGGTGACGAGGGGTGAGCGGCCGCGCACCCGGAGCGCCGGTTCGCGGCGTTCCGGGGCGCTCCCCGGGCATCGAACATACGATGGGCGGGAAACCGGCGCGGGCAGCTCGCCGTGCGGCCCGCCCAGAGCACTCGGGGTGGAGACGTATGGCACAGGCCGCCGATACGGCGCGGACCGTCATCCTGACCGTGGACGACGACCCGGGAGTCTCCCGCGCCATCGCCCGTGACCTGCGGCGCCACTACGGCGCCGACTACCGGATCGTGCGCGCCGAGTCCGGCGACTCCGCGCTGGAGGCGCTGCGCGAGCTGAAGCTGCGCGGCGACCTGGTGGCGGTGATCCTCGCCGACTACCGCATGCCGCAGATGAACGGCATCGAGTTCCTGGAGCAGGCCCTCGCCGTGTACCCGGGCGCGCGGCGCGTACTGCTGACCGCGTACGCCGACACCAACGCGGCGATCGACGCGATCAACGTCGTCGACCTGGACCACTACCTGCTCAAGCCCTGGGACCCGCCGGAGGAGAAGCTCTATCCGGTCGTGGACGACCTGCTCACGGCGTGGCGCTCCAGCGACTACCGCCCGGTACCCGCCACCAAGGTGGTCGGACACCGCTGGTCGGCCGGCTCCTCGCGCGTACGGGAGTTCCTGGCCCGCAACCAGGTCCCGTACCGCTGGTACTCCTCCGACGAGCCCGAGGGCCGGCGCCTGATGGAGGCCGCCGGGGCGGACGGGCAGCGGCTTCCGCTGGTGGTGACGCCGGACTGCACCGTGCTGATCGAGCCGGAGGCCGCCGAGCTGGCCGCCCACGTGGGGCTCGCGACGACCCCGGCCGCCGACTTCTACGACCTCGTCGTCATCGGCGGCGGACCGGCCGGGCTCGGCTCGGCGGTGTACGGGGCCTCCGAGGGGCTGCGCACCGTACTGGTCGAGCGCTCGGCGACCGGCGGGCAGGCCGGCCAGAGCTCCCGCATCGAGAACTACCTCGGCTTCCCCGACGGAGTCTCCGGCGCACAGCTCACGGACCGTGCCCGCCGCCAGGCCGGCCGGTTCGGCGCCGAGATCCTCACGGCGCGCGAGGTCACGGGGCTGGAGGTCAACGGCGCGGCGCGCGTCGTCCGCTTCTCCGACGGCTCGGCGGTCGCCGCGCACAGCGTCATCCTGGCGACCGGGGTCTCGTACCGGCAGCTCCTCGCGCCGGGCTGCGATTCCCTGACCGGCTGCGGGGTGTACTACGGCTCCTCGCTCACCGAGGCGGCGGCCTGCCAGGGGCAGGACGTGTACATCGTGGGCGGTGCCAACTCCGCCGGGCAGGCGGCGATGTACCTGGCGCGCGGCGCGAAATCGGTGACGCTGCTCGTCCGCGGGGAGTCCCTGAGGGCGTCGATGTCGTACTACCTGATCCAGCAGATCGAGGAGACGGCGAACATCACGGTGCGGACCCGGACCGTCGTCGAGGAGGCGCACGGCGACGGACACCTGGAGCAGCTGACGCTGCGGGACGTGGACAGCGGTGCGACCGAACTCGTCGGCTGCCAGTGGATGTTCGTGTTCATCGGCGCGGCCCCTCTCACGGACTGGCTGGACGGTACGGTGCTGCGCGACGAGCACGGGTTCATCCTGACGGGGCCGGACCTCACCGCGGACGGGCGGCCGCCCGCCGAGTGGGAACTGGACCGGCCGCCCTACCACTTGGAGACCAACATCCCCGGCGTGTTCGTGGCGGGCGACGCGCGCGCCCAGTCCGCGAAGCGCGTCGCGTCCGCCGTAGGAGAGGGAGCCATGGCCGTGATGCTCGTCCACCGGTACCTGGAGCAGTCATGAGCGGGCAGCCGATGCCCTGCAGCCCGCAGGAGATCGCCTCGCTCTTCCTGTTCGAGAAGCTCTCCCCGGAGCAGCTGGGGCGGCTGTGCTCCGAAGGGCGGGTGGAGCGGTTCGACGTCGGCCCGGTCTACACCGAGGGCGCTCCGGCCACCTGCTTCTACGTGATGGTCGAGGGCACCGTCGTCCTGTCCCGCCGGGTCGGCGGCGACGACGTCGAGGTGAGCCGGACTTCTCAGCGCGGCGTGTACGCGGGCGCCATGCAGGCGTACTTGGGCGACCAGGTGCCGCAGACGTACACCAACTCGATGCGGGTGACGGAGCCGACGCGGTTCTTCGTACTGCCCGCGGAATCGTTCGCGGCCGTCATGCGGGACTGGTTCCCCATGGCCGCGCACCTGCTGGAGGGACTGTTCTTCGGTTCTCGGAACACGCAACGGGCCATCGGCCAGCGTGAGCGGCTGCTGGCGCTGGGATCGCTGTCCGCCGGTCTCACCCACGAGCTCAACAACCCGGCCGCGGCGGCCGTACGGGCCACCGCGACGCTGCGGGAGCGGGTGGGCAAGATGCGGCACAAGCTCGCGATCATCGCCCAGGGCCCCTACTCGCGCGAGGCGCTCGCCGAACTCATCGAGATCCAGGAGCGCACCGCCGAACGGGTCGCCAAGGCGCCGGTGCTGAGCCCTCTGGAGGCTTCCGACCGGGAGGACGAGCTCACCGACTGGCTCGACGACCACGGCATCCAGGAGGGCTGGCGGATCGCGCCGACCTTCGTGCAGGCCGGGCTGGACACGGACTGGCTGGAGCAGGTCGCGGCGACCGTGGCCGAGGACATCCTGCCGGGTGCCATCGGCTGGCTGAACTACACGGTCGAGACCGAGCTGTTGATGGACGAGATCAACGACTCCACCACCCGCATCTCCCACCTGGTGGACGCGGCGAAGCAGTATTCGCAGCTCGACCGCGCCCCGCACCGGGTCGTCGACGTCCACGAACTCCTCGACAGCACCCTGCTGATGCTGTCCGGCAAGATCGGCCGGGGGGTGCGGGTGGTCAAGGACTACGACCGCTCCCTGCCGGATGTTCCCGCCTATCCGGCGGAGCTCAACCAGGTGTGGACCAACATCATCGACAACGCCGCCTTCGCCATCGCGAGCACCGGCGGCGAGGGCACGCTGACGGTCCGCACGGCACGCGAGGGTGACCGGCTGCTGGTGGAGTTCCGCGACACCGGGCCCGGCATCCCGGCGGACATCCGCAGCCGCATCTTCGACCCCTTCTTCACCACCAAGCCGGTCGGCGAGGGCACCGGTCTCGGCCTCGACATCTCCTGGCGGATCGTGGTCAACAAGCACCACGGCAGCCTCCAGGTCGAGTCCGCACCGGGCGACACCCGGTTCCAGGTACTGCTGCCGCTGACCGATTCCGAATCCGAGACCACAGAGACGTCCGAGACCGCCCAGACCGCCCAGACCGCCCAGGTCACCGAGACCGCCGAGGAGCCGGCATGACCGACGACATCAACGGAATCGACCCGAGCGTCCCGCCCGCCGGACCCGGCTGCGCCGACTGCGACGCGGTGGGCGGCTGGTGGTTCCACCTGCGCCGCTGCGCCGAGTGCGGCCACATCGGCTGCTGTGACTCCTCGCCCGCCCAGCACGCCACCGCCCACTGGAAGTCCGCCGGCCATCCGCTCGTGCAGAGCTTCGAGCCGGGCGAGGAGTGGTTCTGGAACTACGACACCGACGCCCTGTACGAGTCCGGGCCCGCGCTCGCCCCGCCGTCCGCCCACCCGGCGGACCAGTCGGCCCCCGGCCCGGCCGACCGGGTCCCGCAGGACTGGACGAGGCGGCTGCACGGCTGACGCGCCGCGGGGGCACCCCTGCTTCCGAACGGGCACACGCGGTGCGAAGGCGGCATTCGACCTTGCAGATGCCATCCATAGTGACAGATTGGCCTCTTGAATGATTGACTGGATCCATCAGGCCATTGCGGCCTGATCCGTGTCCGGATCCCGTCGCCCTGCCAGGCCGACCGTTGGCTGACTGACACGCACACCGGCCCCGTGACGGTCGAGCGGCTCTCGCCGCCATGGGGAGCACCGGCCAATGGCCCCTGCATGCCGATCAGCGGTGTTCGGCACGCAGGGGCTTTGTGCGTCCCGGCCTCTCCCCTTCTCGTCTCATGGATGAAACGCAGCTGGCATATGCACCCCGATCAGGGGCATGCTTGCGCAGATACGGGCTGAAACCGACAGGCCGGCTCGAATGTGAGGACTGAGGTATGACGGTGGTCGTCATGCACCACGCGGCCGGGGAGACCCCGACCGCCGTGATCCGGGTGCTCGCGGGGGCCGGGCTCGCCTCCCGGACGGTCCCGCTCGCGGACGGTGCGGGCCCGTCCGCCGACCTCGGCGGAATCGAGGGCCTGATCCTACTGGGCGGCTCCCGGTCCGCCGGCGCTGACGGCGGGGCCGAGGGTGGGGCCGAGGGTGGGGCACGGCTGGTCCGCGCGGCCCTCGCCGCGGAGGTGCCCGTACTGGCCCTCGGGACCGGTACGCGGCTGCTGGCGCGGGCGACGCGCGCCGCCGCGGGAGCCGGGTCCGGCCCGGCCGCCGGCCTCCCGGCGCTGGAACTCACCCCGGCCGCGGAGTGCGACCCGCTCTTCGCCGGGGGCGCCCGCCCCTCCCCGAGCCTGCGACCGGCCCGCGACCCCCTGGAGCTGCCGGCCGACGCCGTGGTGCTGGCCTCCTGCGACGGGTACCCGGAACAGGCGTTCCGCATCGGCGCCGGAGCCTGGGGCATCCGGTTCCTGCCGGCCTCGCCGGGCCCCGCACTCGACCCGTGGTCCGAGCATCTCCTGGGCCGGTTCGCGACACTCGTGACCGCCCGTGCCGAGCACACCGCCACCCGGGCCTTCTTCACCCGCCGGGCGGACGCATGGGAGGAACGGTTCGCCCACCAGACGCCCGCGTACGAAGCCGCCGTCGCCCGGCTGCGCCTGGAGCCGGGCGGGCGGGCCGTGGACCTCGGCTGCGGCACCGGCCGCGCCATGCCCGCGCTGCGGACCCAGGTGGGCCCCCGCGGTCACGTGCTCGGCGTCGACCTCACCCCGGCCATGCTGGCGTCCGCCGCCCGGCACGGCCGTACCCGCCACGGGTACCTCGTCGCGGCCGACTGCACCCGGCTCCCGCTGGCGGGCGCTTCCGTACACGGCATCTTCTCGGCAGGAGTGCTCGACCACCTGCCGGACCCGTACGCCGCCCTCCGGGAATGGGCCCGCGTCACCGCGGCCGACGGCGTGCTGCTCCTCTTCCACCCCTCGGGCCGGGCGGAACGCGCCGCCCGGCACGGCCGCGCCCTCGACCCCGGCGACCTCCTGGCCGAGCACAACCTCCGCCCCGCTCTGGAGACCTCGGGCTGGCGCCTGGACGAGTACGAGGACGCCGGCGGCCACTTCCTGGCCCGCGCGCTGCCGCTCGCCTGACCCGGAGCCCCCCGCCGCGCCAGAGCCGATTCCTGGCTGACCCGGCGGAGCGCGACCACGTCCTGGCGAAGTCCTCGGCTCTGATCGAGCAGGCGCCGACGCTCGTCGGCCCCGCCTGGACGCTGTACACGCGCGCTCCCGCGGAGGTGGAGTTCTGGCAGGCGGCCAAGAGCCGTGTCCACACCCGCCTGCGCTACGAACGGACCGCGGACGGCGGCCGGGAACGATTGCGGCTCTGGTCCTGATTGGACCTTCCGCCGATCGAGTTCCGCATCCGTGGTGGGGAAGGCGCATTGCGCATGCGGGTGTTGACGGATTGGCTTGGTCCAGGAACGGGACCCAAGGAAGCGAATGTCACTCATGCTCACCGGCTGTACGCCCTGGCCCGAGGAGTTCGTCGACCGCTACTGGGCGGCCGGGCACTGGCGCGGAAACACGCTGGACAACCTGCTGCGCGGCTGGGCCCTGCAGTACGGACCGCGGACCGCGCTCGTGCACGGCGGCACCCGCATCACGTACGCGGGCCTGAACCGGCGCGTCGACCGCGTGGCCGCCGGACTCCGGTTGCGCGGCCTGCGGCCCGGGCAGCGGGTCGTCGTCCAGCTGCCGAACGTGCCCGAGTTCGTCACCACCGTGTTCGCACTGATGCGCATCGGCGCGGTCCCGGTGCTCTGTCCCGTCTCGCACCGCGGCCCCGAGGTGTCCCACATCGTGCGGATCACCGAGGCCGCCGGTTACGTCGGACCCTCGACGTACTGGGGCTTCGACCACACGGCGATGGCCGCCGACATCGCCGCTGGGGGGCCCTTCCTCCGGCGGGTGTTCACCTTCGAGGAACCGGGCGGGTCGTCCCCGTACGGCGGCTTCTCGACCGATCCGGCGGGCTGCCACTACTTCCCGCTGGCCTCCCTGGACTCCCCGCCCGGGCCGATGCCCGCGCAGGGCTCCGACCAGGTGGCGTTCTTCCTCCTCTCCGACGCCGCCACCGGTGCGCCCCTGCTCGTTCCCCGCACGCACGACGACTACGCCTACCAGGCGCGGGCCGCGGCCGAACTGGTGTCCCTCACCGAGAACGACGTGTATCTCGCCGCGCTGCCCGCCGAGTCCAACCTCGCCTTCGGCTGCCCCGGCATCGTCGGCACCCTCTCCGCCGGCGGGACCGTCGTCCTGGCCGAGGACGCGGACCGCGCCGGTGACTGCCTGGCGGCCATCGGGCGGGAGCGGGTCACGATCACGTCGGTGACGCCCGGCGCCGTCGGGCACTGGCTCGACGCACTCCCCACGGTCCGGGCCGACGTGAGCAGTCTGCGCCTCCTGCAGGTCGGCGGCCGCGCGCCCCTGCCCCGGGCGACCGCCGAACGGATCGGCCCCGCATGGGGCTGCCGTCTCCAGCAGGTCTTCGGCATGCCCGAGGGACTGCTCACGCTCACCCGGCCCACCGATCCGGACGAGACCGTGCTCACCACACAGGGCCGCCCGCTCTCGCCCGACGACGAGGTCCGCATCGTCGACGCGGACGGCAACGACGTGCCCGACGGCGAGCCCGGCGAACTCCTCGCCCGCGGCCCGTACACCCTTCGGGGCTACTACCGCTCGCCCGAGCACAACGCACGCGCCTTCACCCCCGACGGCCGTTTCCGCACCGGCGAACGCGCGCGGCGCACCCCGGAGGGAAATCTGGTCGTGACGGACCGCCTCCGGGAGGGGCAGAGGCCGTAGGCGACCCTCTCAGGTGGCGCAGGTCGTGCTGGGGGCGGGCAGGGCGAGGGTGGTCAGGTAGCGGTTGGTGGCATCCCTGACGCACTGGGACGCCAGGAACATGCTGTAGTCGTCCCCTTCCCGGGCGAGGACTACGCTGCCGGGCAGCTGGGCGGCCAAGGCCGCGCCCGCCTGGTACGGGGCGAGGGCCTGGTGGGTGGACTGCAGGACCAGCGCGGGCGGCGCGCCCGGCACCGGGGCACCGGCCTTCACCGGCACGGCGGGCACGGGCCAGCCGAGACACCCGGCGATGGCCTTGTAGGAGCGTACGGCGCCGCCCAGATGCGGGGACACACGGGCGAGTTCCTTCTGCAGGTCGGTGAGCTGCCCGAGGGTGCGCACCGGGCGTGCGTTGTCCAGGCAGGCGGGCACCTGGACCTGGACGGGGTCGAGGGTGTTGTCCGGCTCGCGGGTGAATTCGGTCCCGTCGCCCTGCTGGGCCAGGATGATGGCCTTCGCCAGGTCCGGCCAGGTGTGACCGGCCAAGGTCAGGTAGTCCTGCGTCGCCTCGCGGATGTCCTCGCCGGTCAGCGGCTGGTGGGCCGTGCCCCCGGTGCGGATCGGATCGCGGTCGGCCCGGGCGACGAGGGCGTCGTACTCGGCCGCCGCGTCCTTGCCGTGCAGGGCGCAGTCCGCGGACGCGGCGCACCAGGCGGCGAAGCGGTTGAAGGCCGTCTCGGCGGTGACGGCTTCCTGGACGGTCCGCCGGAGCGGTGAGCCGGTGTCGTCCAGGGCGGTGTCCAGGACCATGGTGCGCAGTCTGCCGGGGTGGAGGGCGGCGTAGGTGCGGCCGAGGAGGGTGCTGTAGTGGATGCCGTACCAGTTCAGCTGCCGCTCGCCCAGCGCGATGCGGACCGCCTCGAAGTCCCGTGCGGTGCTCGTCAGGTCGACGTGCTCGGTCAGGGGGCCGTTGCGCCGGGTGCAGTCCTCGGCGAACGCCCTGTTGGCGCTCACGAGCGCGTCGAAGGCTTCCTTGCTCCGCGGGGAGTGGCTGACTCCCGCGGGCACCGGCTCCTCCCCGCACACGATCGGCGTGCTGTGGCCCACTCCGCGCGGGTCCACGGCGACCAGGTCGAACTTCCGGGTCATGTCCCCGGCGAATTTCGGCAGGCCGATGCGCATGGCCAGGCGCAGCTGCTCGATCGAGGAGCCGCCCGCGCCGTCATTCAGCAGCAGCGTGCCCTGGCGGTGTGCCCGGTCCTCGGCCGGCCGGCGGACCAGTGCGAGGGTGAGGTTGCCGGAACCGGGGTGCGCCCGGTCGATGGGTACCCGCATCGTTCCGCACTGCATCTGCTTGAAGTCCGCGTCGGCGCAGTCGCGCCAGTCGATGGCGCTCGCGGACGCCGGGCGGTCGCCGGATTCCGGCTGGGCGACCGCCGGTACGGCGAGGGTGGTCGCGATGACGGACAGGGCGGCGGCGGTCCAGCCTGCGCGCTTCCGGATTCTTCTCATGTCTGCTTTCCCTGGTCGTGTACGGGCCCCGGCCGCCGGTGCGGCGGTGGCGAGGCGGTGCCGGAGCCGCGGGGTGCCCGCGGCTCCGGCTGATTCCCTGCTCCTGGACGGCCCTGGCGCCCTACAGGTCACTGTCGGGGATCCAGGAACCATGGACTCCGGCCGTCACCCGGCGGGGCAGGTGGACGGTGGCGACCCGGTCGAGGCCGGCGGCGTCGAGGACCAGCAGCTGGGAGGAGTCCTGCTTCAGGTCGGAGACGACGGTCAGCAGATAGCCGTCGTCCTCGCTCGTCGCGTCGGCGGCGGGGACGAACACGGCTTCGCTGGGCATCCGGGCGTCGCCCACCTGGTGGATGCGGCGGGCACCGGTGGTGCGGTCGTACTTGACGACGCCGTAGCCGCCGTAGCCCTTCTCGTCGGGGAAGGAGATGGCGTACTGGTAACGGTTCTCGGCGCCCAGGTAGTTCTCGTTGAGCGTCGGGAACTCCACCGGCAGGTCGTCGATGATCTGCTCGCTGACGGAGCCGTCGGCCATGTCGATGACCCAGCGGCGGGTGTACGAGCGGGAGCCGGGCTCGCTACCGCGGTCGGGCGCGCCGATCCACCAGTTCCAGGAGAGCCGGAAGCCCTCCCGGTCCACGGTGGGGCCTTCCAGGACGATGCGGCCCTGGCCGTCCTCGTAGGCGTTGGAGACGTGGAGCATGTTGCCCGGCTCCACCGAGAACCAGCGGATGTGCCCGGTGCCGTCGGCCCCGCGCGGCATGACGCCGATACGGGCGGGCTGGCTGTCGCTCCAGGCGTAGGGGATGCCGGAGTGCTCCGTGGGGTCGAAGGTGACGTTGCCCTCGACGAACACCACGTGCCGGCGGGTCAGGGCGAAGTCGTGCTTCAGCGAGGCCGTCGCCCCGGGGATCTCGGCGCTGTGGACTACGTCGCCCTTGGCATCGGCGACGTAGTAGGTCAGGAACGGCGGGAACGGCGAGGACCCGAAGAAGTGGAGCTCCCCGGTCACCGGGTCCTCCTTGGGATGCGCGGTCATGGCGCTGCGCAGCTTGCCGTCGAAGTCGTAGGCGCCGACCGTCTCCAGCTCCGGGGTGAGCTCGAAGGGGAGGTTCGACTCGCACAGGGCCAGGAGGCGTCCGGCGTGTTCGATGACGTGGGTGCCGGCGGTGCTGGCGGTGAAGTCGGGTCCGTGCTCGGTCATGTAGGGGGCGCCGTCGAGGGCAGGGGTGTGCACCCAGCGGTTGCGGTACCACTCGGCCGCGCCGTCACGCAGCCGGATGCCGTGGACCATGCCGCTGCCCTTGAACCAGTGGGTGGGGGTGACGCCGGGCTTGGGGTTGTGTCCGTTGCGCAGGAGCCGGCCGTTCAACTCGGGGGGCAGGGACCCTTCGACGGAGAGGCCGGCGACGGTGATCTCGTCGGGGACGGGGGTGTAGTGGCCGCTCAGGTAGGGCTTCGAGGTGGTCATGACGGGTGTTCCTCCGGTGCGTGGATACGGATTGCCGAATGCAGAGGTGTGGTGCACGGTCAGGCGGGCTGTTCCGCACGTGCCTTGAGGTGGGAGAGCCAGGCTTCCAGGGAGGCGTGAAGGGCCTTGCCGAGCTCGTCGGCCGCAGCTTCGACGGGGGCTCCGCTCCAGGACTCCTCGGTGCGGACGGTGGTGCGGTCGGTGCCGTCCGTGGTCCGCTCGAACGTCCAGACGTGTATGCCGGTGATGCCTGCGGCGGGGCCGCCCCACACGATCCGCTCCCCGGGGACCAGCTCGTACACGGTGGAGGTGATGTCCAGGCCGTGGGTGTGCCAGCTGAAGGAGTTGCCGGGCAGGAGCGGGCCGTGGACCTCTGCCCGGTCGATGTCCGCGTTCCAGACGGGCCAGTCCGCGATGTCGGTGTGCAGGCCCCACACGGTGGCGAGCGGAGCGTCGATCACGGCGTTCAGGCGGACGATGACGGGAGCCGTCTCGTCGATGGTGACGTTGGTTGTCATGACAGTGCTTCCTGTTCGGAGCGGATGGGTCGTGGAGAGCCGACCGGAGGGGTGCGGCGGGTGAGGAGCAGTGCGAGGAGGGCCGTGGTGAGGAGCACCGCCGCCGAGACCGCGAACGCGGTGCGGTAGCCGGCCGTGAGGGCTTCCAGCGGGGGCGTACCGGCGGACGCACCGGCGGTGACGGAGCCGGCCAGGGTGGCGAGGGCGGCGAGGCCGATCGCGCCGCCGACCTGGCGGGTGGTGTTCACCAGCCCCCCGGCCAGGCCCGCGTCCTGCCGCGGGACGCCGTCCACGGCGAGTGCCGTGAGCTGGACGAAGGCGACGCTGAGGCCCAGCCCGACCAGGATGCTCGGGCCGAGGACGTCCGTCAGGTAGCTTCCGTCGGCGCTCATCCGCGACAGCCACAGCAGTCCGGCGGCCTCGGTCAGCAGGGCCGCGGTGACGGTGACGGTGGCACCGAGCCGACGAGCGATGCGGGGGGCGAGTACGGCGCCGAGCATATTGGCTGCGGCGAGGGGGAGTTGTCCGGCTCCGGTGGCCAACGGGCTGGATCCGAGTACTTGTTGCTGGTAGAGCGGCAGGAAGAAGAACAGGGCGATCCACACGGACCCCAGCAGGGCCATCAGCAGGTTGCCGGCGGCGACCCGGCCGGTGGCGAACAGGCGGGGCGGCAGCAGCGCGTTCGGCCGCCGGAGCTCGATCAGGGGGAAGGCCGCGAGCAGTACGACGGACGCGCCGAGGGAGCTCAGCACCCCGCCGTCGGTCCAGCCGGCGCCGCGTGCGGTGGTCAGGCCCCAGACCAGGCAGGTCAGGGCGAGGGTGACGGTGGCGGTGCCCAGCAGGTCGAACCGCCCGGCGGCCTCCCGCCCCGCCTCCCGCCCCGCGTCCCGCGGTACGAGTACCGCCACCGCGGCCAGGACCATGGCCGCTCCGAGCGCGACGGAGTGGAAGATCCAGGGCCACCCCCACGCCTGGGTGAGCACACCGCCCAACAAGACGCCCCCCGCCCCGCCCGCCCCGGAGACCGCACCCCAGACCCCCAGGGCCCTGCCCCGCCCCGGGCCGGACGGGAACAGCCCCATCGCCAGCGCGAGCGCGGCCGGTGCGATGGCGGCGGCCCCCGCGCCCTGAACGGCGCGGGCCGCGATCAGGACGCCGGCGGAGGTGGCCAGCCCCGCTGCCAGCGAGGCCAGCGCGAACAGGGCGAGCCCGGCGAGCAGCACCCGGCGGCGGCCGAGCAGGTCGGCGACCCGGCCGCCCGCCAGGAGCAGCGCCCCGAACGCCAGGCCGTACGAGTTGACGACCCAGGTGGTCCCGCCGTCCGAGAGGCCCACCCCGGCCCGGATCTGCGGGAGCGCCACGTTGACGATCGAGGTGGCGAGCATGACGGTGAACTGGGCGGCGGCGAGTGGCGCGAGGACCGCTCCCGGCCCGGGGGGCCGACGTACTGCCCGGTCCGTCTGCGTGTGTGCGTCGTTCATGGCGCACACACTCGGCGCGAACGGTGTCCACTATCCAGGCCCGGCGGGGACGGGCGCTGTCCACTCCTGTCCGCACCTGTCCACGCGGTGCGGACGGCCCGGCCGGCGGCACGCGGACGCCGTCGCTACCGGGGGTCGTGCAACTCCTGCTGCCACAAGGCTTCGCAGAGCAGGTCCAGGCCCTGACGCAGGTGGCGGCGGTAGGTGCCGTACGGCAGGCCGAGACGGCGGGCGGCGGCCTCCTGGGTGGGTGCACCGGAGAAGTAGCCCGCCGCCAGGGCCTCGCGGGCCCGGACCCCGCGCGGATCACCGGCGAGTTCGTCGACGGCCCCGCGCAGCAGGGCACGCAACTCGTCCACCGGATCGGCGAAGTCGGCCGCGAGACGCGTGCGCATCAGGGCGCAGGCCGCGAAGGCCCCCGCGTCGCGCCAGTGGGCCAGGGCCTCGCGCACGGCCTGGTCGAACGCGGCACGGGAAACGGGCGACGGCCCGGACCGGACCGGCTCCTCGGTGGCCGATATGAAGCGCATGAGCCATGACTCCACGGGAACTTGGCGCCAGTCCACGCCGAAGACCCCGTACGTGTGGTCACCGACGCGCGGGCGCGCCCCGGTGTCGCTGAGGGTGCCCTTGACACGCGCCGCCCACGTCTCGGCGTCCTGGTACACGGCGAATCCGTACGCGCGGCCGCGGGCGCGGGCCGCCTCGGCCTGGGCCCGGGAGCTGCTCAAGTCGATGACGCGCGAGGGAACCTGGTACTGCTCGGGGTAGATCGAGAAGCGGCTGACCCCGATGTGCTCGCCGGGGCTCACCGGCTCGACGGCATCGGTGTACCGCCATGCGGCGGCGACGACGGGGTCGGTGGCGAGGTCCTGGGGGTCGGGCGGGGCCGGCAGGACCAGCCGGGTCGTGAACGCCACGATCCGGCCCGTGCCCACGAGCCGGTAGACGCTGAAGGCCTGCGGCTGGCGCCGCGCCCAGTACCGGACGAGCTCGGCGGAGGCGGCTCCCTCGGTCTCCTCCGTCATGCGCAGCACGGCATCGATGTCATCGGGGTGCAGAGGGCGGTCGTGCACCTCGTCCTCGCGCGACCAGGAGCGCAGCCGGGCCAGGGTCGCGCCTTCCCGGAAGAGGTAGAAGAGCTCGTCGGTGACGGTCCACACCCGTTCCTCGGGTGCTTCGCGCAGGATGCGCAGGTACTCGTCCGCGAGGCGCCGGCGCATCGCCTCGAAGGCGTTGGGCGCCCGCCAGCGCAGGTCGGCGGCGAGCGTCTCGCGCGCGGCGTCGTGCGGGTGGAGCCCTTGGTGGGTGGATTCGATGAACGGCAGGTCCCGCAGCCAGGAGAAGAGCGCATGGGCATCCTCTTCGGGCAGCACCGCGGCGAGCAGTTCCTCGGACGTCGAGTGGGCCTGCGCCGCCACCTCCAGGGCGCGGCGGTGGGCCGCCGTGGGCACCTCGCCGATCAGCCCCGCCAGCAGGGTGCGCAGTACGTCCGCCGTGGGGGCCCAGATCTCCTCGCGGCCGCAGCCGTCCGATCCCGCCGCGGCCGCGAGGGACAGGGCCAGCGGGTTGCCTCCGGCGAAGCGGAGCACCCGGTCCCGCAGTTCGGGCCGGATGTCCGCCGCCACGAGCAGGCTCCGGGCCTGCTCCTCGGAGAAGGGCTCCAGTTCGGTCACGTGCAGGAGCCGGGACCAGGCGGGATCGGCGGTCCACTGCGGCTGCGGGGCGCGCCGGCCGGCCAGGACGACCAGGGTGTCGTCCGCGGCGCGGGGCAGGAGGTGGTGCCACAGCCAGCTCTCCAGCCACTGGCAGTGCTCGAAGGAGTCCACGATCAGGACCGTGCCCGGAACGTCCAGGAACGGGCCGGCGGCACGCTCGAAATCGGCCGGATCCCGGCTGACGAACCGCCCGTCGAGTTCGACGAGCAGCCGGCCGGCCGTTCGGGCGCGGTCCGCCAGGTGGCGCAGCAGCGTCGACTTCCCGATGCCGCCCGGCCCGCACACGTAGAACGCGAACGGGGCCTGCGGATCGCCGGCCAAGGCCTCCTCGAAGCGGCCGAGTTCATCGTCCCGGCCGACGAAGGCGCGTACGCGCGCCCTGCTCAGTCTTTCCCCCACGGACACCATGGCGGCTCCCAACTTCCTTGTGCATGACCCGGCTTCGTCAGGTCGAACGGAGATCCTAACGGAGGTGTCATTCGGCGCTTTCGAGGTCTCGTTCGCCGAGGTGGACGGGGGTGAAGTCCAGGGACAGCGAGACGGGACCCCGGGTGTACAGGCCGCTCTCCCGGTAGCGGAGGCCGGGGCTGTGGCGGACCTGGTCGAGCAGGGGCAGGAGCATGGCGGCGACGGTCTCGATCTCGGCGCGCGCGAAGGCCGCGCCGACGCACTGGTGGAGTCCGCTGCCGAAGGACAGGTGCTGGGCGGCGGCGGTGAAGGAGCGGGCGGTGCCCAGGTCCGGGCGGTGGATGTCGAAGGTGTCCGGGTCGGTGAAGGCGTCGGGGTCCCGGTTGGCAGCGCCGATCATGCAGAAGACGGTGGCACCGGCCGGGACGGCGGCACCACCCGCGAACACCGTGTCCTGCGCCGTCTGGCGGGGGATGAACTGGACCGGCGGCGTGTAGCGCAGGGTCTCGGCGATGGCGGCGGCCAGCAGCTCCGGGTCCCGGCGGACCTGTGCCAGCTGCTCGGGGTGGTCGATGAGGTGCTTGAAGAGCAGGGCGAGGGTCTTGTCGGCGGGCTCGGTGGCGGCCGCCAGAACGTTGATGATCAGTGCGGTGACATCGCGGTCGCTCATGGCGATGCCGTCGAACTCGGCGGTGCACAGCTTCGATATCAGGTCGTCGCCGGGGTGGCGGCGCCGCCGTTCGATGACGGGGAGGAGGTACGCCTCCAGCTGCTCGGCGCAGTCCATGCAGTGGCGGCGGCGCTCGGGGGTGAGGGCCATGGCGGTGATGAACTCGGTGACTCCGCCGTTCCAGGCGGCCACCTGCCGCCAGTCCCGTCTCTCCAGACCGAGGACGTCGAGCGTCACGTGGACGGCGAGGGGTCTGCCGAAGTCGTTGACCAGGTCCATCCGGCCCCGGGCGAGGAAAGGGGCCATGAGCTCGGCGGCGTTGGTGCGGACGGCGCGTATCTGGTCGTGGAGGGCCTGCCCGGTGAAGGCCCGTACGGCGATCTTGCGCTTCGCGGTGTGCTCGGCCCCGGTCATCTGCGCGAGGACCGGCCCGCGCATCACCGGCTCGGCGCGCACCTGCAGCGACTCGGTCGTGAACGCCTCGTGGTCGGTCAGCACCCGCTTCACGTCCTCGTGGCGCGAGAGGAAGTAGCTGTCGAGGCCCGGCTCGTAGTGCACCGGCGTCCGCTCCCGCAGCTGGGCGAAGTGGCGGTAGGGGTCTGCGGCGAAGTCCTCGGACAGGATGCTGAAACGGGTGTTGACAACATGCACGGTGGTGCCCTCTCACATACGCGGTACGCGGAACGGCAAGAGCCGCGCCGAGACGCGAACGCCGCCGAGCACGACCAAGCCGCGCTGCAAGACGTACGAATCAAGCCACAGGTTGCGCGCGCGGAGACACACGAGGCTCAGCCCGTACGTGCGCGTGTGCGTGTGCATGTAACAGGAATGTACTAGAGGGAAGTTGGGCGGAACGGCCGGGCGGGCCGGCTGGTCTTGGTGATCGGAAACGCCCGCTCGTACCGACCCGCTCCCACCGGCCCGCTCCTACGACCCGCACCGAGCACCCGGCACTGCCGACCGATCGATCCTGAGGAAGAAACGATGCGCGTTCACAAGCTCACCCTCGCCGCCGTGGCCGTTGCCGCGAGCTTTTCGCTCACGGCCTGCCAGAACGGCGAGGACGGCACGGGACAGAGCAGCCCGTCGTCCGCGTCCTCCCCCTCGTCCGCGCCGACCGCGTCGCCCTCGGGCAGTGCGGATCAGGGCGGCGGCAAGGCCTCGGGCACGCCCGGCTCCGGCGGGAAGGGGACGACCGCCGGGACCGGCTCCAACGGGAGCGGCAAGACCGAGAAGTGCCGCACCGACGAGCTGACGATCACTGCCGTGGACGGCACCGTCGGCGGCGATGCCGACGGAACCGTCGCGGTGACGCTGAAGAACCGCGGCAGCCGGGACTGCTCGCTCTCCGCGTACGCGGGCGTCGACCTGAAGACCAGCTCGGGATCGCTGTCCGCCAAGCGCACCGGCGAGCAGGCCGACACGACCGTACTCAAGGCCGGGAAGTCGGTGTCCTTCGGGGTCAACTACCCGCTCAACACGTCGGGCGGCTCCGGCGTCCGCATCACGGGGCTGGTCGTGACCCCGCCGGACGAGACGAAGTCGGTCACGCTCGCCTGGCCGGGAGCCGCCACGCTGCCCGTCACGGAGGGTGCCGGCTCCCCGGTGAAGGTCGGCCCGATCGGCAGCGCCGGCCAGGGCGGCTGACCCGTACGACTCGCCCTCGCCCTCGTCTCGTCGGTCGGCCGGCCGACCGGCCGAGGGCACCGCGGGGATCAGCGGGTCTGCTGCGCCAGGATCTCCCGCGGGTCGAAGGCGACGCGGATCCTGGTGATCTTCCCGTTCTCCACGTGGCTCCAGTTCGCCGTGGGGGCCGGCGGAGCACCCGTCGTGTGCAGGTCGAACCAGGTGATCACGTCCGTGTCGTCGGCCACCCGGGCGTGCACCTCGATCCGTTCCAGGATCCGGCCCATCCCGCGCAGACCGGCGATGCACTCCTGCGCGCCGCGGGCCTGGCCGAGTGCGCCGACGAAGTCGACATCGTCGGCCAGCAGACCGCGCAGCGTGTCGAAGTCGCCCGTCTCCCAGGCGGTGAAGTACTTCTCGGAAATCTCTGCCGGAGTCGTCATGCGTCCAGGGTCCCGCAGGAGCGGCCATCGGTCCAACAGATGATCGCGATGGTGACTATCATCCGTGGTTATGGAACTGCACCAGCTGCGCTACCTCGCCGCGGTGGTCGACGAGGGCACCTTCACCGCCGCGGCCGCACGGCTGCACGTCAGCCAGTCGGGCATCAGCACGCAGGTGGGCAAGCTCGAACGCGAACTGGGGCAGCAGCTCCTCGAGCGCACGGGACGCCGGGTCCGGCTGACGGCCGCGGGTGAAGCCGTACTGCCGCTCGCCCGAGCGGCGCTGCAGACGATGGACAGCATCGAGGACACCGCAGCCCGGTTCGCGCGGGCCGTCCGGGGCCGGATCCGGCTGGGCATGATCAGGGGCTGCTCGATCCCCGGCTTCCTGGACGCCGTCGCCGGACTCGGGCGGACCCACCCGGGCATCGTCCTCAGCCTCCACGAGGAGGACTCGGACGTGCTGCGGTCCCAGGTGCTCTCACGCTCCCTCGACCTCGCCCTGATCGCGTTCGCTGGACGGGCCGAGCCCGCTCTGGACACCGTCGTGATCGTCGACGAGCCGATCGCCGTCGTCGTTCCCGAGGACCACAGGCTGCGCCGCGGGCCGGTGCGCCTCGCCGACCTGGCCGAGGAGAAGGTCCTCTGCCTCCCGCGCGGTACCGGGATCCGGGAGGCGTACGAGCGGTCGTGCCTCCAGCACGGGATCGAACCCCGTGTGCAGATCGAGGCCAGCTCCCCGCAGACCCTGCTCGGGCTCGCCCGACGGGGAGCCGGTGTGGCCGTCCTGAGCCCTTCCTCCGGGGCCGGCGAGGGCCTGGAGCCGGCCGTCGTCACCGACGCCGCGACGCACGCCTGCCTCGGACTGGCCATCCGGCCGGACCATCGGTCCCCGGCCGCCCGGCTGGTGCTGGCCAGGCTCCGGGAGGCACTCGCGCCCTGAGGCCGCCGGGACGCGGACTCGCCGCGTCAGCCGGGTCGTGCACGCTCCTCCCACAGATCGCGGAGCGTGGCGACCAGGAGGTCACACGCCAGCGGAACCTTGTACGCGGTGGCACGGACGGTGCGCGCAGTGGCGAGTTCCTCGAACGCGGCTGCCGCGAAGCGGTCCGCGGTGGCGGGCGCGCCCCTCAGCACGGCTTCCGCCCGCCGCGCCCGCCACGGCGTGGTCGCGAGGCCGCCGAACGCGATGCGCACGTCCCCGACCCGGTCGCCGTCGGGATCGACCGCCACGGCGACCGACACCAGCGCGAAGCTGAAGGAGGCCCGGTCCCCGACCTTGCGGTAGCGGGAGCGGGCCGCCATCGGCAGCGCGGGCAGCTCCACCGCCGTGACGAGTTCACCGTGTTCGAGGACGGTGTCGAGCTCGGGTCGGTGCCCGGGCAGCCGGTAGAGGGAGGTGACGGGAATGCGGCGGGTGCCCGCCGCCCCCCGTACGCAGACCGTCGCGTCCACCGCGCACAGGGCGACCGCCAGGTCGGAGGGGTGCACGGCCGCGCAGCTCTCCGAAGCGCCGAGCACGGCGGTGCGCTCGGCGTGGCCCTCTACGGCCGAACAGCCTGATCCGGGTCGCCTCTTGTTGCACGGGGTGTCCGGGTTCAGGAAATACGGGCACCGCGTGCGCTGCATCAGGTTCCCCGCCAAGGTGGCCATGTTGCGCAACTGAGGTGAAGCACCGGACAGAAGCGCCTGCGAGACGACCGGATAGCGCTCGCGCACCGCGGGATGGGCTGCGAGATCGGCATTGCGGACGGTGGCCCCTACGCGCATACCGCCGTCGGGCAGGACGTCGACCCCGTCCAGGGGCAGCCCGGTGACGTCCACCAGCAGGCCCGGACGGGCGATTCCCAGCTTGAGGTGGTCGAACAGGTTCGTGCCGCCCGCCACGAACACGGCCCCGGGATCCCCCTCGACCAGTGCCACGGCCTCCCGCACGCCGGCGGGGCGCTCGTAGCGGAAGGGCTTCATGTCCCGTGTCCCGATGCCGCCGCGTCCTCCCTCACCCGGCGCACGCTGAGCGGCAGGCTCCGGATCCGGCGACCGGTCGCGTGGTGGACGGCGTTGGCGATGGCCGCCGCCGTCCCGACGATGCCGATCTCGCCGACGCCCTTGGCCCCCATGGGGCTCGTGTGGAAGTCCTCCTCGTCGATGCAGACGGCCTCGATCTCGGGAGCGTCGGCGAAGGTCGCCACGTGGTAGGCGGACAGGTCGCGGGAGTGGAAGTGCCCGTACGTCCGGTCGATGACCCCTTCCTCGCACAGGGCCATGGAAAGACCCATGACCATGCCCCCGACCAGCTGCGACCGCACGGTGACGGGGTTGATCACGCGGCCCACGGCGAAGACGCCGAGCATGCGCGGCACCCGGATCTCCCCGGTCGACGTGTCCACGGTCACCCGGGCGAACTGCGCGCCGAAGGCGTGCTGGGAGTGGGTGCGCGCCACGGCGAGCTCCCCAAGGGTGTCGGCGGTGGCTTCGAGGCCACCGTCCGGCACCAGGCCGCCGCATCGCCCGATGGCGGTCCGCAGCGCCTCGCAGGCCCGCACCACCGCGGTTCCCCAGGAGGTGGTTCCGCTGGACCGGCCGGCCCAACTGGCCGACGGGTACGCGCTGTCGCCGATCTCCACCATGACCTGGTCCACGTCGACGCGCAGGGCGTCGGCGGCGATCTGGGCCAGTGCCGTACGCGCCCCGGTGCCAATGTCCGCGGCCGCGATGCGCACGGTGTAGTGGCCGTACCCATCGGTGTGCACGCCAGCCCGGGAGGGGAACCGGTACTGCGGGATGGTCGACGCGGCGACGCCCATGCCAACGAGCCGGCGTCCGTCGCCGTACTCCGCGCGGAGGCGGTCGCGTTCGGCCCAGCCGAACCGCTCCGCGCCCAGCCGCAGGCAGGTGGCGAGGTTCCGTGTGCTGAAGGGCCGGCCGCTGTGCGGATCCTTCGCGGTGTCGTTGCGCAGGCGCAGCTCGACCGGGTCGAGCGCACACGCGACGGCGAGCTCGTCCATGGCCGATTCCAGCGCGAACATCCCCGGGCATTCGCCGGGGGCGCGCATCCAGGTCGGCGACGGAACGTGCAGCCTCGCCCTCCAGTGCCTGGTCTCGCGGTTCGGCGCCGCGTACATGGTGCGCGTGGGGGCGGCCGGGTACTCGCAGTGGTCGCTCGTCAGGGACGTCTGCTCGAACGACACATGGGATACGGCCAGCAGGTGTCCATCGGCGTCTGCCCCGAGTCGGATCCGCTGGACGGACGGCGTCCGGTATCCGGCGACGACGCTCAGCTGCTCCCGGGTGAGAACGGTCTTGACCGGCCGGCCGACGGCGAGCGCCGCCAAGGCGGCGACGACCACCTGGGCCCGTGGCGCGGCCTTGGAACCGAACCCTCCCCCCACGTGCCGGGCGATGACCCGCACCCGGTCGGGGCCGATCCCGAACAGGTGCGCGAGGATGTCACGCGTCCCCGACGGCCCTTGCGTGGTGTCGTGGACGGTCAGCGCACCGTCCTGCCAGTACGCGACCGTCGCGTGCGGTTCGAGGGCGTGGTGGTGGTACGGAGGAGTCCTGTACGTGGCGTCGATCCGCACCGGAGCGTTTGACAGGGCCGTCTCCACGTCGCCGTGCGAGCAGTCGGTCGGAAAGAAGGGCCCGTGGTCGGGCGGTTGGCGGAATCCGTCGCACGCGATGTCGAGGCTGACCCTGTGCGGGTCCGCGGCGTAGTCGATGCCCACCATCCGCGCCGCCTCGTGCGCGATCTGCGGGGACTCGGCGACGACCGCGGCGACGAACTGGCCTCGATGGGCGACCGAAGGTGACTGGAAGACGGCGAGGTCGCCGGCACCGGTCCGGTTCAGACGCGGGCAGTTGCCGCCGTGAATCACGGCCAGCACTCCGGACCGGGCGAGGGCTTCCTCCGGACGGACCGCCGTGACCCGCCCGTGGGCGATCTCCGCCGGAATCACCGCCACGTACGCGAGGTGCGGGAGGGCCACGTCGCCGGTGTAGCGAGCGCTGCCCGTGACCTTCGCCCGGGCCCCCCGCCGGGGAAGGGCCGCGCCGACGGACGTGCGCCGCGTCACGGCGCCACGTCCATGATCGCGGCCACGATGTTCTGGTAGGCACCGCAGCGGCACAGGTTGCCGCTCATGCGCTCACGGATTTCCGCCTGCGTCAGGACCGGACCGCCGGCCGGCGGCGCTCCCCGGGCGGCCTCGTCGAGCATTCCGATCGCCGAGCACAGCTGTCCGGGGGTGCAGAATCCGCACTGGAAGGCGTCACGCGCGACGAACGCCGCCTGCAGCGGATGGAGATCCGCCCCGGCCAGGCCCTCCACCGTCACGACGCGCGCGTCGCCGCAGGCCGCGGCGAGCGTCAGACAGCCGTAGACACGCCTGCCGTCGACGAGCACGGTGCAGCAACCGCAATGGCCCCGCTCACAGCCGGCCTTCGCTCCGGTCAGACCGAGGGAGTCACGCAGGACGTCGAGGAGGGACATCCTGGTGTCGATCGTCAGACGGCACCGCTGTCCGTTGACGTCCAGTGCGATGTCGGCACGGACGGCCGGGCTGTCCTCGGCCACCTGGGGTGCCGGTGCGCTGCGCATGGGGCACGACCCCCGTTCCGGCGGTCCGGGCGCCGCCGACACGGTCGGCGGCGGTTCAGGTGTGGAGGCGGCTGTTGGGTCCGTCCTGGTCACCGGCGGATTCGTCGTTGAACCAGTAGTCGCCTGCCGCCAGGTACCGGAAGGCGTGGCTGCTCTTGCTCGCCAGCTCGACGGTGACGGCGCGCTGGCCGTCCTTGCGCGGCCGGAGCGTGTGGACGCCGGGCTGCCAGCCGTTGAAGTCGCCCACCACGCTGACCGGGCCGGGCGGCGTGTCGGCCGGGAGGATGAAGGTGACCTTGGTGCGGTCCTTGTTGAGCGTGCGCTCCAGCATGGGGGACTCCGGACGGCGAGGGGACGGTTACGGGCACATCCTCGGCGGCGGACGCCCGGCCCGCACGCCGACGCCGCTGCCCGGGTACCGACGTCACCCGCCCACCGCATCGCCGGGCCGCCGGGCACCGGGCGCGCTCGTGCACCCGTACGGCCCAACGGGCGCGGGCCTCGCGGGACACCTAACCTGAAACGGCACCGCCGACACGCCCGTGATCCCGCGGTCAGCGGGCGGCGCGCCGGCTCGGATCAGCACCGAAAGGCGATACCGACATGGCCACCAGCTCCGACGCCCCCGTTCTCGACACGCTCGCGGCAATGACCGTCGACTCCATCGAGCACTGCGGCATGGACGAGAAGACGCTCATCACCACCCGCATCGCCGCCCTCGTGGCCATGGACGCACCGGCCATCTCCTACCTGGCCCACGTCAACCCCGCGGTCAAGGCCGACTTCACGGTCGAAGAGCTGCAGGACGTGCTCGTCGCGATCGCCCCCGTCGTGGGCACGGCGCGCGTCATGTCGGCCGCGGGCCACATCGCCCAGGCGTTCGGTGTCGTCATAGCGATGGCGGAGGCCGAGGCCGAAGCCATCGCGAACGCCGAAGCCGAGAGCCGCAACATGTCGTGATGCCTTCGCCGGACCGAGTGCTCGGCCACGGCACCACACGATCGAATTTGAGCCAAACCCGACCAGAGTGATCGTTTCCTTGGCACAATCCTGCTCTGATCGTGGCCGAAGACAACCGCACAGGGTTGCAGTTCGGTCGCAGCGGGAAGGGTTGGTGCGCCAAATGGCGGAAACCAGTCGCCATCCGTTCCTGTAATGGGATCGTCACACCCGGGAACGGCCGAGCCGGTCGGCCCGGCCGTTCCCGAATGTGCAGCGCGTTCACGTCCCCGCATGACGCAGCGAGTCTCCGACAGCTCGCTCACGCCCCTGAACTGGGATGTCGTTCCGATGACAGCCCGCTCGCGCTTGTGGGGCGCACACCGATGTGCGCCAAAAGGGAGGTAGGGATCCCATGAAAGTGCAGGACATCGAACTTCCCATACTGCGGATGCCGCACCCGGTACGGCTGAATCCGTACCTGCCGGTCCTGCGCCAGGAGACCGAGACGTGGGCGCGCGAGATGGGCATGCTGACCGGCGACGAGACGCCGTCGGCCCGGCCGATCTGGACCCGGTCCCAGTTCCACGCGATGGCCGTCGACCAGCTGACCGCGTGGACGCTCCCCGACGCCTCGCTCGTAGGCCTCCGAATCAATCACCGGTTCAACCTCTGGGCTCTGGCCTGGGACGACTACTTCGCCGCCGCCTTCAAACAGACGGGCGACCTCGCGGGCGCGCAGGCCTTCACCGCCCGTCTCCACGCCTTCCTGCCTCCGGATCCGGGCGCCCGGTTGCCGGAGCCGGCCAACGCGATCGAAAAGGGGATGGCCGACCTCCAGCAACGCCTGTTCCCGCCGAGACTCGCGCACTGGCGCCAGGGGCTGAACCGGGCGCTGGCACGCTACATCGACGCAGGAGTCCAGGAGCTGGTCAACAGCCGTGCCGGCCGCGTACCCGACCTCATCGAGTACGCCCAGTTCCGCCGTGAGAGCTTCGCCGCGTACACCGCCCCCTACTCCGTCGAACTCGCCACCGGAGCACGGATACCCGAGCGCATCCGGCACACCCGGACCGTCCGCGCCCTCCTCGACGCCTTCATGGACTACATGGGCCTGGCGAACGACATCGCCTCCTACCAGCGGGAAGTCCACGACGAGTACGACGTCAACAACCTCGTCGTCGTCCTCGAAGCGTCTCTGGGCATCACCGTCCAGGAGGCGATGCACGCCGCCGCGGACCTGATCTCCGCCCGGCTGCGCCACTTCGAGCACCTCATACGGAGCGAACTGCCCCCGCTCGTCCGGAGAACCGGGCTGGACCAGGCCGAGCAGGCCGAGCTGGAGGCCTGGCTGCGCGGTGCCCGGAGCTTCCTGTCCGGGCTCCACGCCTGGTACACCGGGGCGCCCCGCTACGCCCCCGTGGGCGGTGCCGTCCCGGTACAACGGGCGGCGGGCGCCGCGGTGCCCGCCCGCGAGCGGCATCCCTCGGCGACGTAAGGCGCCGGAACGCCGGAACACCGGGACGCCGGGTCCGGGACGGACCGAGGAGCCGCCGAACCATGCTGCGCATCAGCGCCGGGCCCCGGGGCCCGGCGCTGATGCGCCGTACCCGGCCTATCCCATCCCCAGGAACCGCCTCAGCCGCGCCCGCCACGGGACACGGGGTGCGGAGTCCGGCAGCCGGGGTGCCACGGGCATCCCGACGGTCGGCGGGGGCGGCGCCGGCAGCGGCTTCGCCAGCAGCTCACGGGCTTCACGGGGACGGGCGGCGAACTTCACGGGCAGCGCCGTCAGATGCCGGGCCCAGGTCGAGGAACGCCAGGTGAGCTCGGCCCCGGGGACGGCCAGGCCGATGTCGGGCAACCGGGTGAGCAGGATGTCGATGCCCGTGTCGGCGATGACACGGCCGATGTCCTGGCCGGGGCATTCGTGGGCACCCGCGCTGAAGGACAGGTGCGCGCGGTTGTGGTGCACACGGGCCGAGGGATCCCGGCGGACCGCCTGATCGACGTTGCCGGCGGCCAGGCCGAGCAGCAGCATGTCCCCCGCCTTGATCTCCTGCCCTCCGAGCGTGGTGTCACCGGTGGCCCAGCGGCCCGGGCACACCATCAACGGCGGCTCGTCCCAGAGCACCTGCTCCACCGCTTCGGGCAGGGTCATCTGGCCACCGGCCAAGGACCCGCGGAAGCGCGGGTCGCTGACCGCCATCCGCAGCACGTTGGCCATGAGGTTGGCCGTGGTCTCGTAGCCCGCGAGCAGGATGAGGCGCAGGTGGTGCTGCACCTCCTCGTCACTGAGACCCGCCGGGTGGGCCATCAGCACGGATGCGATGTCCTGCCCGGGCAGGATCCGCTTGGCGGCGACCAGCTCCTTGAGGGTCTCCAGTACGTAGGCGTTGCTGGCGAGCGACGTCCCGGTGGCCTTGAACAGGTCCCGGGCGGCATGGACGAGCTTGGGGGCGTCCTCGTCCCGCATGCCGAGCAGGTGGGTCAGGACGAGCATCGGCAGGGGCTCGGCGAACTCACCGACCAGCTCCGTCCTGCCGTTCTCGCTGAACTCGTCGATCAGCTGGTGTGCGAAGCGGGTGATGTGACGGCGGATCCCGCGCTGGTCGAACTGGTTGAGTGAGGCGGTGACGGCGCCGCGCAGGCGCTGGTGCTCCTCACCGTCCGCGCACACGCAGTCGGGACGCCAGCCGATCATCGGCACGAGCGGCGAGGTCTCGGGGTCGATCTCACCGCTCCTCCAGCCGTGCCAGGTGCGGGGGTCGCGGGAGAACTGGGTGGAACGGGTGGCCACGTCACGGTTCTCGGGGTAGCCGAGGACGAGCCAGGCGCGTACGTCCCCTTCGAGCAGGACGGGCGCCACCGGCCCGTGCTCGGCTCTCAGCTTCTCGTACAGGCCCATGGGGTCGGTCTCGGCAGCGACGCCGTGGAGCCGGGTCGCTCCCCCGGTGCCCGTGGTGGAGTGGGCCGGGCAGCCCGGGGGCGGCACGAGCCCCTGTTCGGTCGTGGCGCGGTCGGCGGGCGGGACGGTCATGCGGACTCCTGGGCGGCGGCGAGGGTGCACAGGTAGCCCATCAGCGAGAGCAGGGCGTCACGGCAGGACGACCGGTCGCGCGCGTCACAAGTGACGATGGGCACGGATTCGTTGAGGTCCAGAGCGGTCCGCAGGACCGCCATCGGGTGCTGCGGGGCCCCGGGGAAGGAGTTGACGGCCACGACGAAGGGGACGCGGCGGTCTTCCAGACGGGTGATGATCTCGAAGCAGACTTCGATCCTGCGCGTGTCGACGAGGACCACCGCGCCGAGCGCGCCTTCGAAGATGCCGTTCCACAGGAACCAGAAGCGCTCCTGGCCCGGCGTCCCGAAGAGATAGAGGATCAGCTCCTCGTTGATGCTGATGCGGCCGAAGTCCATGGCGACGGTGGTGGTGTTCTTGCCCTCGGCACCGGGATTGCTGTCGATCCCGACGCCGGCCTGCGTCATGGTCTCTTCGGTCGTCAGGGGCGCGATCTCGCTCACCGCCCCGACCATCGTGGTCTTGCCGACGCCGAAGCCGCCGACGATCACCACCTTGACTCCCCTGGCGCCGTGCGGCAGCAGCATGTCGGTGCCGCGGGGCTTGACGGCGGGTGCGTCAGAGATTGCGTAGTCCATGGATCACCGCCTCCAGAAGGCCGAGTTCGGGGCCCGCGGCGACGGGAACCGGGGCGATCGCCTCGACCCGCCCGTCCTCGACGAGCTGCGAGAGCAGTGCCGTGAGGACGCTGAACGGCAGGCTGAGATACGCGGATATCTCGGCCACCGACAGCGGGTACTGGCACATGGCGAGGATCGACGCCTGCTCGGGCTGCATCGCGGGTTCGGGCGCGGACCTCGATGTGATGAGGGTGACCAGGTTGAAGGCCTTGGCCGACGAACCCGGGCCACCGGAGATGACGTAAAGCGGCACTGGACTGCCTTCGTCCCATGCGCCGTGGTGCTCCGATGTCACATCGCCTGCCCGACGTCATCACGCGGGGGGCTCGTCATGTGCTGGCCGATCCTGAACACGAGCGTACGCATGCGGTCGCCGAGCAGGCCCGCGTCCACCTCCTCATCGGCCAGTACCGCGAGGTAGGCCCCGGGTCCGGCGGCCATCAGGGAGAAGTACCCGCCGTCGACCTCGATCCCGACCATGCGCGTCGAGCCGTCTCCGTGCGGGAACTTCTGCGCGATGGCCTTCGCCAGGCTCTGCATCCCCGAGCAGGCCGCGGCGATCGCGTCGGCGGTGTCGGTCTCCGTGTTCGCTTGACCGATGCACAGACCGTCCGACGAGAGCGCGACCACGTGTCGCACGTAAGGGACGCTGGAGGCGAGCTCCTTGAGCATCCAGTCCATGTTGGGCAGTGGCGTCACGGTTACTCATCCTCATCTGATGGCTCGGGATGGACGGAAGGGCCGGTGCCCGATCTCTTGTCACCGTTGAACGCCTCCCACATCAGGCCCGGCTGCCGGGGCGCGCCGGCCGTTCCCGGGGAGAACGTCGGGGCGACGGGGGGCTGGGGGGCCGTGCGGACGACCGGCGTCGGGACGGGCGACTCCCGCCGGCGCTGCGGCAGCCCGTTCGCGGTCTGCCTGGCCTCGACGGACTCGCGCGGCGCCGTCGGGCCCGGCCCGATCGGAGCGACCGTACGCTTGGGCACGAACGGCTGGACCTTCCTCGGCTGTTGCTCGACGGTGGTGATCAGGCGCCGCGGGACGAGCACCACGGCCCGTACGCCTCCGTAGGCGGAGGGGCGCAGATCGACCTCGAGGCCGTTCTCGCGGGCCAGCCTGCTGACGACGGGCAGGCCGAGCTGCGTCGCCTCGCCCAGGTCGGCCAGCTCCAGGCTGGAGGCCCCCTGGGCCATCACGCGGTCGATGCGCTGCCGGACCTCTTCGGTGAGCCCGACCCCGCGGTCCTCGATCTCGATGGCGATGCCGGACGGCACCTCGCTCGCGCTCACCTCGACCGGGGTGTGCGGCGGCGAGAAGGTCGTGGCGTTGTCGAGCAGTTCGGCGAGCAGGTGGATCAAGGGCTCGGCTCCGGGACCGATGACGGCAACCTCCGTCACCGACTGCAGCTTCACGCGGGGATAGTCCACGATGCGTGACATGGCGCCCCGTAGGACGTCATAGAGCGGGATCGCCTTGGACCACTGGCGTCCGGGCCGGGCGTCTCCCAGGACCGCGACGCTGGCGGCGAGGCGCCCGATCAGGGCGTTGCGATGGTCGATGGCCTGCAGGCCGTGGGAGACGACGAGATCCGTACCGTGCAGGATCTGCATGCCGTGGAGGTCCTTGGCGAGCTGATGCACGATCGCCTGGACCCGGCGCGCGATCGCGACCAGGGCCCGTTGGGAGGAGTCCCGCGTCTGTTCCTCGGCCTCCACCGCTTCCAGGAGCGTCCGCAGAGCCGCCCGGAGGGCTTCGGCGAACTCGCCGTCGAGATGTTCCCCGAACCTGACGGCCTGCAGGATCTCCCTGGCGGGGTCCCCCTTCTGCATCCGCGCGACGGCCGCGGGGAGCAGCTCTTCGGCGAGCCATACCGTGGTGGCCCGCTGATCGGCCAGGCGCCCGAACAGTGCCGCTTCGCGCTGCGCGTAGTACTGCTGCACGTCGGCAGTCACCCGCGCGTGCCGGGCCCGCTCCGCCGCGCGTGACCGGCGCGCCGTCTCGGCCGAGGTGATGGCCGTCAGGACGACCGCGACGAGACCGCACCAGGCAACCGGCGTATGTATCTGCGCGGGGACGAAGATCAGCGCTATGCCGCAGGCCCCGGCCAGAAGGCCGGGAGGGATGAGCCATGCCGGAGCCGTTGCGCGTGGCAGGCCTCCGGGGGTTGAACCGGTACGAACCATCGGGGGGTCCCTAAACAGTCTGGAATGAGTGGACTGGGGGTGGTGCGGTACGGCGGCGGGAGCGGTCGGGCCGCCGCCCGGCCGAGCGCGGGTGAGGGCATGGGTGCCCCCGACAGGTCGGTTCGGGATCGCATCGGTGGTCACGCCTCCTTGCGGCCAGGCCTCACGTCCGCGCGCGACACGGCATTCGGTCACTCACTGTGAGTGCAGCGCAACACGCAGGGGAGAATAGTCAGTTCGGGTACACGATGTGACCTTGCTGGAACGGGAACCTCCGCGTTGACCGACCTGGGCCCGCAATTGATCGATCCCTGTCATGACACGCACCGCGGACGCATGGAATCGACCGCATCTGGCGGCCTGGCGGCCCCGGCTCCCCGCCCCGGGGTCCGCCGCCTCCTTCTGCGGGGCGTCCGCTCCCGGGTCCGCCGGCACGGGGCCCGGTCCGGACATGTGCTCTCGTCATCGGCCCGATCGCGAGGCACCGCGAGCGACGGCCTCACACCGCGGCGCTCTCCGCGGCACCAGGGGAAGCCGTGCGGCGATGGTCAACAACCGGCCTCCACGGCTCCCCCGTTCAGGCGATGACCTCGAACCCCCGTTGACGGCTGTCCCGGTATGCGGGGCCGCAGAGCGGGAATCGCCCCGGAAACTGCTCCGCAATTGACAGTTGGGGCTGCCGGTGACCGGGGGCGGCGGATGATGGGCCCGACATGGCCGAAGCCCCTGCAGGGATGCGCCCGCGTCCGCAGCCCTCGGGGTGGGTCGGACGGTGGCTGCGGGCTGCCGTGTTCACGTCGCTCAACTGCACGTTGGCGGTCGTCGGCCATCACCTGGCCTCGGAGGAACCGGTGTCCTGGCCGCGGACGGCCGCCGGTGCGGTGCTCGTCCTCGCGCTCTCATGGTGCGCGGCCCGTCCGTGCCGGCCCGGGTGGCACGTGGTCCTGGCCACCGGGCTTGCGCAACTGCTGCTGCACCGCGCCCTGTCCGTACCGCGGGTGGCGGGTGCCGAGCACGCCGGAGCACACGGAAGCGTGCTGGAGAGCGGACGTACGGCACACCACGGTACGTGGACGATGGCGGCGGCCCATTGTGTGGCCGCGTGCATGACGGCTCTGCTGATGCACCGCGCGGACCAGGCGCTGAGCCGCCTGCCGGGGACGGTGGGCCGATGGGTCCAGACGGCTGTCGCGGCGACCGTCGCGGCGTTCGGCGTCTGCCGTCGGCCAGGAGTGCGGCCGGGCTCGCGGACCGTACCCGTCGCGCTCGACGGCGTGGCCGTGCGGCCGATGGCGAAAACGATGCTTTGTCACGCGGTGGTGCGCCGGGGGCCTCCCGACGGACGTGCGGGAGACGTTCCCCTGATCCTGACGGGCTCCCCGGCTGCGGGCCGATGCCCGTTCCGCGCGACGAGAGGTTTCTCCATCATGAACGGATCACGCACTCGCCTCCGGCTCCGCAGGCTGGGCATCGCGGCCGTCGGCGCCCTGGCGGTCGTGGGTGTGGCTGCCGGCCCGGCCGCCGCACACGCCGAGGTCACGGCCTCCGACCCGCGTGCGCTCGCCGAGAACGTGACGCTGTCCTTCACCTCCGAGGCCGAGTCGGAGACCGCCGGCATCGCGGAGTTGCGGGTGGTACTGCCGAAGGGCATCGCTGCGGACACCTTGACGCTGAAGGACGCTCCGAAGGAGTGGAAGCTCACGGCCACCGCGGACGGGTACACGATCGGCGGCCCGGCCCTGGCCACCGGCACGGACGCCGAGTACAGCGTCACCGTGCGCCAACTGCCCGACGAGAAGTCCCTGGCCTTCAAGACGTTGGAGACCTACGGCGACGGAAAGGTCTCCCGCTGGATCGAAGTGCCCACCAACGGCGAGAAGGTCGACAACCCCGCCCCCGTGCTCGAGCTGAAGGCCGCGGCCCCGGGAGCCAAGCTGATCGTCCCCGGCCCGTCTCCGACGCCGAGCTCCGCCGCCCCCTCCGTCCGGCCCCCGACCGCGTCCCCCTCGGCGCCCGTCGCGTCCGCGAGCGCGCGGGCGGCGGGCGATGAGGATGCGGGCAGCGGCACGGGAGCCGTCGTCGGCGCCATCGCGGCCGTACTCGTGCTCGCCGCCGCCGGCGCCTTCTGGTGGATGCGCCGGGGCCGCGGCCGGGCCTGACGAGACAGGGCGGGCCGGCGGCGCCGGGGCGGGTACCGGCCGGTACCCGCCCCGGCGTGCGGTCAGGCCCGGGCCGGTACGGGCTCGGGTGCGGTCAGTCGTCCCGTACGGCCGAGCGCGGCGAGTGCCGCGGTGCAGCCGGCGCCGACCGTGGCGAGGATCAGCCAGGGCAGCGCGGGGAAGCCGGCGTTGCGAGTGGTGTCGAGGAGGGCGCCGGTGGCGAGGTTCCCGAGGGTGATGCCGACCCCGCAGACGGTGTTGTGGAGGCCGTAGTGGGTGGCCACCCAGCGGCCTCCGGCGAGGGAGACGATGGTGTCCATCTCGAACGGAACGAGCACGGCGGTCGCCAGGGCGAGGAGGCCCGCACAGAGCAGGAGCGGTGTGACGGCGAGGGCCGCGGACCAGCCGCCTTCCGCCCGCGGGGACCCGGCCGTCAGCAGGGGCGGGAGGAAGGCGGCTCCCATGACGGCCGTGCCGGCGGTCAGACAGCGTGCCGGTGTCCGGGTGCGTTTGCACCAGGCGGTGATGCGGAGCTGGCCGACGAGGGCGACGAGTCCGGATACGACGAACAGCGCGCTCGTGGCCGTGGCGGCGAGGGGGCCGTCGCCGGTGAGGCGGCCGATCTCCAGCGGCAGGGCCAGGTACACCTGGAAGGACAGGACGTAGGAGCCGGTCATGGCGAGGGAGAAGAGCCGGAACGGCCGGTTGCGCAGCACGGCGCCGGCCTGTTCGCGCAGGGCGGGCCGGTCGTCGCGGGGTGTCGCGGCGTTCTCCGGGAGGCGGCGCAGTTGCAGCAGGGTGAGGCCTGCGAAGAGGGCCGAGGCGACCGCGCAGGTGGTGGGGAAGGAGACCGAGGTCAGGGCCAGGCCGACGAGGGGGCCGAGCAGGATGCCCGCCTGGTAGAAGACGTTGAAGAGGGCGAAGGCGTCGATCCGGCGCTCCTGCCCGGCCTGGGCGGCCAGGTAGGCCCGTACCGCGGGGTTGAACAGGGCTCCCGCCAGGCCCGTGGCCGCGGATGCGGCGATCAGGGCGGGGAGGGATTCGGCGAAGGCGAGGGCGGCGAAGCCGACCGTGCGCAGGGTGCAGCCGGCGACGATGAGGGGTTTGTGGCCGTAGCGGTCGGCCAGCATGCCGCCGATGAGGAACATGCCCTGCTGGGAGAGGTTGCGTACGCCCAGGATGAGGCCGACGGCCCAGGTGGCGAGCGCGAGGCTGCCGGAGAGGTGGGCGGCCAGGTAGGGCATGAGCATGTAGAAGCCGAGGTTGATGGTGAGCTGGTTGACCAGCAGCAGCCGCACCGTGGTGTCGAAGGAGCGGTACTGGCTCCAGGTGCGCTTCACCGGGCGGCTCCCGCGCCGAAGATGCCGGTGGCCGGCATGGGGTCGGTGACGTCGGTGCACCGTGTCCAGCGGGTCACCTCTCGGTCGAAGGGCGACGTGACCACGTCCGGTTCGGCGGGCGGGGTGGCGCCGAGGAGCCGGTTGGCCCGGCAGTAGTCGTCGTTGAAGACGGTGTCGAAGTAGCGGTGCGGTCCGTCGGGGAAGACGGCGGCGATGCGCGTGCCCACGGGGCGGGTACGGGCGATCCAGCCGGCGACGAGGGCGACGGCCCCCACGCTCCACCCGCCGGTGGCGAACTGGCGCTCCGCCAGGCGGCGTGCGGACCAGACCGCTTCCGCGGGAGCCACCCAGTGGACTTCGGCGAAGGCTCCGTAGTCCACGTTGCGCGGGTGGATCGAGGAGCCGAGGCCGCGCATCAGCCGTGGGCGGGCGGGTTGGCCGAAGATCGTGGACCCGATGGTGTCGACACCGACGAGCCGCAGCCCGGGGGTGTGCTCGCGCAGTCCTCGGGCGATGCCGGCGGAGTGTCCGCCGGTGCCGACCGCGCACACGAGGACGTCGATGTCCCCGAGCTGGTCCGCGAGTTCGGCGGCGAGGGGGCGGTAGGCGGCGGCGTTGTCGGGATTGTGGTACTGGTCGGGGCACCATGAGCCGGGGTGCCGGTCGAGGAGTTCCGCGGCCTTCTGCCTGCGGGCCTCCTGCCAGCCGCCTTCGGGATGCGGCCGGTCGACGAAGTGGAGCTCCGCGCCGTGGGCGGCCAGCATCCGCTTCATGATCGGTTCCATGCCGGGGTCGGTGACGAGGTGGACCGGGTGTCCGTGGAAGACTCCGGCGAGGGCGAGGCCCAGGCCCAGCGTTCCGGAGGTGGACTCGATGACGGGGGCGCCGGGAAGGAGGTCGCCGCGTTCGCGGGCCCGGTCGACCATGTAGAGGGCGGCGCGGTCCTTGATGCCGCCGGGGTTGAAGCCTTCGAGCTTGGCCCAGAAGCCGCGGGGGGCGGTGGCGAAGGGTTCGTCGATGAACAGCACGGGGGTGTTGCCGACCGCCTTGAGCACGGTGTGCGGGGAGGCGGGCAGGGGCAGTTCGGTCATGGTGCGGGTGTCCTTCGTACGGCACGGCATACCGGCGCAGCCGCCCGCGAGCGACACGGGACGGCGTCAGGCCGTGCTGGAGGTAGCGAGCTCGCAGGCGTCCCGGACCACGGCGGCGTGCGGCCGCGCGGGCGGGGAGGCCGGGGCCGGTCACGTCCGGGTGACGCACACCTTGCGGAGCAGGGCACGGCCCGAGTCGGCTGCGGGTGGAGCGGCCGGTGCGTACGCGGCTGCGGTACCGGTACCGGCCGCGGGCCGAACGACCGGTGCGCAGGCGTCGCCTTCGGCCGGGGCGCCCGGGGCTCGGAGTTCCGGGACCGGCGCGGTGACGTGCTCGTCGTGGGCGTGGGTGCACGGCAGATCCCGATCGGGACAGTCGCTCGTCGCGAGGGCGCTCACGGTCGTCACGCGGTCGGGAACGGCCACGCGGTGGTGCCCGCCGCTGTCGCACACGCCGAACAGCAGCGCGACCAGGGCCGTCGCCACCAGGGCGACCACCCAGCCGCCGCCCCGGCGGCGGTCACGGGACCACGCGAGATTCCACACAGTGACGCCGACGCTACCTTGCGTACCCGCTCGATGCGTGTCGGGAGGGCCGGTCGAGAGGGCGGGGATCCGGCCACGTGGCGCCCGGCGGAGGCGGGCGGGCGCCGGGAGTCGGCGACCCGTGGCCGGGAAGTGCCGTCATCTGCATCCGGGCGGATCGCCGGAAGGGGTGAATCTCGGCTCGGCGCTGCCGTTCGGCGCGCCGCAACCCGGCGGAAGGGCCAGGGGGGTGTCCCCGGCTCGGGCTCGGCCTCCCCGGCGCAGCCGCGATCAGGAGTCCTCCCCCGGACGGTTCGGACAGAGGCCCACTACCTCGGCACCGACGCGACGCGGACCGTGTCGCGCACGGTGACCTGGTCGATGTCGGTGGTGCGCACCGTGATGTTCAGGGTCCACACGCCGGGCATGGGGAGCCGCAGGTCATAGGCGGCCCAGTACCCCTTCTGGTCCTTGAGCTTGGCGTCGAGCGGGCCGATGCCGAGCTCGTCCTGGGTGAGCGTGAGGCGGAGCTCCGGAACGGAGGCGAGGCCTCCGTCGGAGGTGTAGACGACGGCTTCGACGGTGTTCTCGCCGACGCGGCCCGGCGCCAGCGTGATCTGCACCGTGCCCTGGTGGTTGGCCGAGCCCATGTCGAAGGGGACCGTGAGCACCTTCACCCGCGGTTCCTCCGCGGAGACCGCCGAAGCCCTCTCGCCGGCGGCGCGGCTGGGCTGGGTGCCGGTGAGCACGGTGGTGATCACCAGGACCAGGACACCGAGCACGGCTTCGACGGTCACCATGCGCCGCAGGCTGCGCCGGTACGTGGCGGCCTCGAAGGGGGGCGGCCCGGTCCCGTCGCCCGGGCCGCCCCCGACGGGTGCGCCGGGCGCGGTGTCGAGGTCGGTTCCTTCCGCGGGAGTGGGCGCGCCGACCGCCTGGGCGACCCGCACCCGCTCGGGGGCGGGCACCGTCGACAGGGCCGTGGCCGGTGACACCTCCCGGACGAGGCGGGCGGTCCAGCGGCGGGAGAAGGAGGCCGCCCACAGCACGAGGACCACGGCGGCGATCTTCACGATGAGGGTCTTGCCGTACGACGTGGAGGACAGCGCCTCCCAAGAGCCGACTTGCCGCCAGGACTGGTACACCCCGGTACCGACCAGAACCGCGACGGCGCCGAAGGCCAGCGTCGAGAATCGGCCGATCGCGGACGCCGGGATCTCCCGGCCGTCGGATCCTCGGCGCCGGAGGAGGAGCAGCAGGGTGACCAGGCCGCCCAGCCACACCCCCATGGCCAGCAGGTGCAGAGCGGCGACGGGCATGGCCAGCGCCACCTGGATGCCGGCGGAGGCATGTTCCGCGGCGGCCCACGTGACCGCCAGGGCCGCGGCGAGCAGCGCGCCGACCAGGCGGCCGCGGACCCCGAGGACGGCAGCGTCCGGCCGTCGGGCCGAGCGCCTGAGCAACACCGCGGCGGCCGCCAGGAGGACGAGCCGCGCGATCAGCGCGGCGCCCGGCCGCCCGGTGACGGTCCGGCCCAGCCGGGCCGGGTCGAAGGCCGAAGTCACCCCGCCGGCCGTCTCGTACGGGCCGCGCAGCAGCAACATGGCCACCGTGGACGCCGCCAGCGCGACCCATCCCACCACCAGCAGCCTGCGCACCGGCCGAATCGCTCCCGCCGCGGGCCAGCACACGAGGACGAACGCGGCGGCTCCGACGAGGAGGGCCAGACCGCTGTAGGCGACGTAGCGGAAGACGCCGTACAGGCGGCCGACCGCCGTATCGTCCGGCGATCCGGTCGCCACCACGGCGGCGGTCTCGGACGGCGCGCCGATGGAGAAGACGAACGCGCCGGAGATCGGGTGGCCGTCGGCGGAGACGACCCGCCAGGCCACCGTGTAGGTGCCCTGGGGCAGCTTGCCCGACAGCTCCACCCGTGCGGTGCCGTCCTTGCCGTCCACGTGCTGCGCCGGACGCGGGTTCACCCGCTCGTTCCGCGGCGACAGGACCCTCAGCGAGTCGTCGGAGAAGCCGACCGACTCGGTGAAGGTGAGCGTGACGTACCGCGGCTCCGTCTTCAGGACGGCGCCGTCCGCGGGATCGGAGCCGCTCAGCCCGGCATGCGCGAAGGCCGGTCCCGCCCCACCGAGGAGCAGGACGAACAGGGAGGCGACCAGCGCCAGGACGGTCAACGGCCTCCTGGCAGGAGGCGATCCACTGGGCATGAAGGCACGGTCTCCGAAGCGGCGGTCGTCAGCGGCGGCACCGCGACCCGAACCGGGTCGTGGGGGCGGCAGTCGGACGGCGTGTGTCATCTGGGGCGACGGGGGCGGACTCTGGCGGGCTCGTACGGATGGAGAAGTCCGGACGTTAGTGCGGCCGGGCGGGGCATCGAGCTGTTTGAGCAACTTCGGCTAAAGACCGCGCGGAGGGCTCGACTCGGGCCGTTTTCCCTGTATGGCCGACAGGACGACGATCACGAGGACCGCCGGCGGAATGCACCGAGGTCACGGCATGTGGTTTCCTGGACCCCGTCTCGCACCGTGACGAGACGACCACGTAACGTAAGGGGATGGTGTCGTGAGCGTTCTGGACATCAAGCTGGAGCGGGCGTTCGACGTCTTCGACTCGGACCGCGACGGGCGGCTCGTGAAGTCGGACGTCATCGGCCTCTCGGACAAGCTCGCCGAGTCACTCGGCTGCGCCCCGGACGCCGTGGACGGGCTCCGGAACTCGCTGGCCGACCTGTGGGACACCGTCTTCCACAAGATGGACAAGAACGACGACGGAGCCGTCGACCGACAGGAGTTCCGGGCGGCGTTCCGGGCACGGATCGTCACGGATCAGAACCGGATCTGGGAACGGATCAGGAACATGAGCAACGCCTGGACCGAGCTCGGTGACCGCGACGGCGACGGCATGCTGAGCCGCGAGGAGTACACCGACCTGCTGCACGGCATGTTCCGCCTGCCCCGGGAGACCTTCGACGAGGCGTTCAACCAGCTCGACATCGACGGTGACGGGCAGTTGAGCCGTGACGAGATCAGCTCCGCGATGAAGGAGTACTACACGAGCGAGAACTACGCGGCGCGCGGCAACCAGTTCTTCGGCCGTCTCTGAGCAGCGGGGCACAGGGGGGGAACCCCGCACCCCTCGTGCCCCGGCCGCCCCGCCCGCCCCGCCCGCCGTGTCGCCCCACGAACCGATCCCGAACCGACCGATCCGAACCGCCCGAACCGATGCGCCTCGCGCCCCCGCTCGTCGACCGCTGGCGGGGGCCGATCTCCCGAGACCTGCCTGGAGGACCCCTGATGGCCAATGCCGCACTGCCGGTGATCGTTCTCTCCGACCCCGATCCGCTCCGCCGGCACGAGACGGCCGAGCTGGTGCAGAGCTGGTACCGGCACTCGTTCCGGGTGCTGCAGGTCGCAGGGCCGGCAGAAGTGGTCCGGGCCCTGACGGCGCTGGCCGACCGGAAGGTGCGGGTCGCAGCCGTCCTCGCGGATGAGGCACCCGACTCCGGCGCCGCCCATCCCGGCGTGCGCTGGCTGCCGTTGACCGGGCACCCCGGCGCCTTGCCCGGTGCCCGTACCGAGCCGGACGCGGGCGACGGGGCGGCCCGGGGCGAGGAGAGCCCGGCCGAGCACCTCCGGGGCGCGCTCGACGACTCCCTGTGCACGTGGAGTGCCGACTGCCAGGGGGACCTGCCCACCGCCGAGGTGCGCGGCAGCCGCTTCTCACCCGCGGCGTACGCGGTGCGCGACTTCCTCGGACGCAGCGGCGTGCTCTTCCGGTGGCTGCCCGAAGAGGACCTGCGGGAGGCCCCGGTGACTGTCCGTCTGGGCGACGGCACCGAGATGGTGGACCCTCCGATCAGCGCGCTGGCCGAGCGGCTCGGCCTCATCCGGCCGGCCGAGCGGGACCACTACGACGTCGCGGTGATCGGCGGTGGTCCCGGCGGCCTGTCCGCGGCGGTGTACGCCGCCGCAGAGGGCATGAGCGTGGTGGTGATCGAGGACGACGCGCCCGGCGGGCAAGCGGGAACGACCTCCCGGATCGAGAACTACCTCGGGTTTCCCGTCGGGCTCACGGGCGGCGACCTGGCCCAGCGCGCCTTGCAGCAGGCGCAGCGGGCCCGCGTCGAGTGGCAGCCCACCCGGGTGGCCGGCCGGGTGACCCCGACCGGTGCGGGCGGGCACACCGTCGATTTCGTCAAGGCAGGCACCGAGGAGTCGGCCTCGGTGACCGCGGCCGCCGTGGTGGTCGCCACCGGCGTGGACTGGAACCGCCTGACGGCCCCCGGCGTCGACCGCCTCCTCAACTCCGGCGTGTACTACGGGTCGTGCCTGTCCGACGCCCCCTCGACCGCCGGGGAGGACGTGTACATGGTGGGCGCGGGCAACTCCGCCGGCCAAGCCGCCCTCTACTTCGCGCGCTACGCCCGCTCCGTCACCCTGCTCGTGCGCGGCACCGGCCTCGGCACGTCCATGTCGAACTATCTGGTGCAGCGGATCGAGCGGACGCCGGGCCTCCAGGTCCTGCTGGGCACCGAAGTCACCGAGTGCCTCGGCGGGTCGACGCTCACCGGACTCCAGCTGAGGGACCGCCGGGGCGAGGAGCGCACCGTCACCGCGCACTGCCTGTACGTCCTGATCGGCGGCCGCCCGTCGACCAAGTGGCTCGGCGACACGCTGAAGCTCGACGACCGCGGGTACGTCCTGACCGGCGGCGGTGGAGCCGCCCCGGACGCGCTGCCGATGGAGACCAGTCTGCCCGGCGTGTTCGCCGTGGGCGACGTACGCTCCGGTTCCGTCAAGCGGGTCGGCGCCGCGGTGGGCGAAGGCGCGGCGGTGGCCCAGTCGTTGGTCGAGTACCGGCGCCGGCACCCGGAGCGCTTCCAGGACGCACGGGTGTCCTGCGGCTTCTGACCCGAACGCCCGGCCACCCGCCGCCGCCGCCCGCGCGGAGGTGGCGACGGCGGCGGGTGGCCGAATATCGCCGGTGATTTTTCGCAAAACCACTACAACCATCCCAAGAAGTGGCACACGTCACGCACCGGATGGTTGATATTTACAGATATGCTCCCGTTTGCTCTTTTGGCCGAATGACGCACGTCTTGATTTCATTCAGAAGATCATCGGCCGCTGGAAAAAGCTGTCGCATTCCCCCTGTCGACTTCAATCGCCGGCGTGATCCGGGCGCACGGGAATCCGTGCGCCCGCCCTTCCCCGAGGGCGCACTCGCACGCGCTCGCGACCACCCGGGATCGACACCAAGGATGAAAATGAAGGTTCGTGGCGCCATCGGCCGGATCACCGCCGCGGCTCTTACCGCAGGTGCGTTGACCTGGTCCGCAGCCACGGGCCACCCGACCGCGGGTCCATCACGGGGGAACTCGCGGCGAAGGTGATCGCGGTCGGACCGTCCGGGTTGTGCGGGGTCCATGATTCCGCTTTCCGGGCACCCAACGAATTCCGACCGAGCGCACATCAAGCGGAAGAGCGGAAAACAGCCGCCCATCCCTCGCAGAGCGCACGGGCGCACCCGAATTGAGGGAACGGCAATTCGCGCGCGGCCGACGCCACCACCATGACGCGGACCGCCGCTTCCACCCCATGGCCCCGACCAGGCCCTGCTTCATCACACACTCAAAAGGATCATCATGTCCGTACATGGTTCACGCACCGCGTGGGCTGCCACCCTGCTCTCCGTCGCAGTGAGCGGTGGACTGCTCTCCGCGGGCCCCGCCGCGGCCCTGGGCGGCAACGACGCGCCGAGCACCGGCTACGCCTTCGCCGCAAAGCTCAACATAGGTGACAAGGCGGCCTGCTCCGGTGCGCTGGTGGACGCCCAGTGGGTGATCACCGCCGCGTCCTGCTTCCGTGACGGCACGGCGCAGCTCCAGGCCGGCAAGCCGGCCGTGAAGACGACCGTCACCGTGGGACGTACCGACCTCACGCAGTCCACGGGCACCGTGGTCGAGGCCGTTGAGCTGGTGCCGCACGCGGACCGCGACCTGGTGATGGTGAAGCTCGCCTGGCGGGTCGTCGGAGTGGAGCCGGTCAAGGTCGCCACCAAGGCACCGGTGGTGGGCGAGCAGCTCACGTCTTTGGGGTTCGGGCGGACGAAGACGGAATGGGTCCCGAACAGGGCCCACATCGGCGCCTTCACCGTGGCCTCCCTCACCGGTGGCGCCATCACCCTCGACTCGACCGGCGACGCGGTCGTCTGCAAGGGGGACACCGGCGGTCCGGCCCTGCGTCAGAAGGACGGCGGCATGGAGCTGGCGGCCGTCAACTCACTCTCCTGGCAGGGTGGTTGCCTGGGTGTGGACACGGCGGAAGCCCGGACCGGTGCGGCCGATGTCCGCGTGGACGACGTGGCGGCCTGGATCGAGCAGGTCCGCAGGACCACCCCCGAGGTGCGACTGCAGGGTCTCGTTCCCCAGGTCACCAAGGTGATGGCGACCGGGGACTTCAACCGGGACGGCCGTACCGACATCGCGGCCGTCACAGCCGACGGCAACTTGCACGCCTTCGCCGGCCGATCCGACGGCACCTTCGAGTACGGCCGGCCCCTGTGGAAGGCCGACGGCAGCTGGAACACCGCCACGAAGATCATCGGCGGCGACTTCAACGGCGACGGCATCACCGACATCGCCTCCGTCTGGGCCGGCGGTGCGCTGCGCATGTACGCCGGGCAGCCCGACGGCAGCCTGGCGGCGGGCAAGTCGATGTGGCCCGACGAGAGCACCAACTGGAACGGCATGCTCCATCTGGCCCGCTACAAGGTGGACGGCTCCCCCCGCGACGGGCTCCTCGCGGTCTGGGGCGCGGGCGCGAAGGGCTCCCTGTACGGCTACGCCACGGGCGAGAACGGCCTGCTGAACGGTCAGAGCCGCAAGATGTGGCCGGACACCACCTGGGCGGGCATCCGGAACCTCACCACAGGCGACTTCAACGCGGACGGGCGTGACGACATCGTCGCCATCGCCTCCGACGGCGCCCTGCGCCGCTACAGCGGCAACGCCGCCGGCGGGCTCGACGACGCGGCCTCCATGTGGCCCGACAAGTCCTGGAACAACATGCCCGTCATGTTGGCGGGTGACTTCGACGGCGACGGCAGGACCGACCTCGGCGGCCTGTGGAACGACCAGCGGCGCTTCAACTTCTACAAGGGCAACGGCCAGGGTGCCGTGGCCTGGGGCACCAACGCCTGGCCCTCCGCCCTGCCCCTGCCCGCAGGCGGTCAGATCCGCAACGTGAACAGCGACAAGTGCCTGGAGATCACCAACTCCAGCAAGGACAACGGGGCACCCGCCCAGCAGTGGACCTGCGGTTCGCAGCCGGGCGCGAAGTGGGAGTACCGCCCGACGGCCACCGCGGGTGTCTACCAGATCGTGAACGTGAACAGCGGCAAGTGCCTGGAGATCGTCAACTCCGGCAAGGACAACGGGGTCCGCGCGCAGCAGTACGCCTGCCACGACATCCCCACCATGCTCTGGACGATCAAGCAGGCCGGCAGCACGGTCAGCGTGGACATCAGGAACGTCAACAGCGGCAAGGCCCTCGAGATCAGCAACTCGAGCAAGGACAACGGGGCACCCGCCCAGCAGTGGGAGCACTCTTCCGACCCGTCCTTCGCCACGCAGAGCTGGTACATGTAGCCGGATCTGCCGACGGCCCGGGACACACCCGCCGGCCGGCCCTTCTCGCATCAGCGGCGAGGGCCGGCCGGCTCCAGGTTCCGCATGCGGCCGTAGGCGTACACGCAGCCTGCGAGGGCGAGGTCGGACAGGAGCATGAAGCCGATGGAGTACGAGCCCTTCGCGCTGTAGACGGCGCCCATCAGCAGCGGGGGGACGAAACCCCCGAGGCCGCCCACGGCGCCGACGATGCCGGTGACGCTGCCGACCCGGTCCTGCGGCGTCACCTGCGAGACGAGGGCGAAGACGCTGCCGCCGGCCGCCCCGAGGCCGGCCGCCATGAGGAGCAGGGCGAGGGTGCCCAGGGGGTGCAGCGGAGGATCGAAGGCCTGGACCACCGCGAAGAGCGCGACGACGGCCAATGCCCCGGCGGTGGCGACGGCCGGGTGGATCCGGTCCGACAACCGGCCCCCGACCGGTCGGAAGACAACGGTGACCAGGGCGAAGCCGGCCGCTTTGGTGCCCGCGTCGGTGGGCGACAGCTCGTACCAGGTCTTGAGGTAGGTCGGGAGGTAGACGCCGAACGCGACGACCCCTCCGAATCCGATCGCGTAGAGGGCGGACAGCTCCCAGGTGACCCGCAGCCTGCCCGCGCGGGCCAGCCGGGCGCGGAGCGGGGCCGTGGGGACGGGCCGGTCGGGGCGCTCGGTGATGAGGAAGGAGGCGGCGACGGCGAAGACGCCCAGAGCGATCGCGACGACGAGGAACGGGAGGTTCTCGCCGTGCGCCGCGATGCGGGGAGTGAAGTAGCCGGAGAGGGCGACGCCTCCCGTACCCATGCCGAACACGCCGAGGGCGAAGCCCCGCCGGTGGGGCGGGAACCAGGAGTTCACGAGGGGCACGCCGATCGCGAACGTGGTCCCGCCCAGGCCGAGGAGGAACCCGGCCAGGAGGACCCCGGCGTAGCTGTCGCGGGTGGGGATGAGGAGCAGCACCGGGACGATCGTGAGCGCCGTGACCAGCGGGAAGACGATACGGGCGCCATAGCGGTCGGTCAGTGCGCCGGCCGGGATGCGGCCGAGCGACCCGACCAGGACCGGGACGGCGACCAGCACCGACTGCTGGAAGTCGCTGAGGCCGAGGCGGGCCTTGTAGTCGGCCGCGAGCGGAGCGATGAGGTCCCACGCCCAGAAGCTGAGGGCGAAGCCGACCGTGGCGACGGCGAGGTTCCGGTACGCCCCGACAGGAGGTTTCGCTTCCGTCTGCATCCCGCCAGTCAAAGCGAGATCGTCCGGCGCGTCGCCGGACTGGGCCATCAGTGGGCGAGGTCGATCGCAGGTCGGCTCGTTAAGGTCGGAGGCATGACGACACCTCTTGCCGGCAGTGCCTTCGACTCGCTCCGCCTCGACGCCGTTCCCGACCGGGAGGCGTTGCGCCGGGCGTACGCACTCCCCAACGACGCGGCCGTGCGCAAGCAGATGAGCGAGCTCACCGATCACACCCGTCGGTTGATCGGCTGCTCGTCACTGGTCCTGATCGCCAGCGCGGACGCCGAGGGCAACTGTGACGTCTCGCCGCGAGGCGGCCCCGCCGGGTTCGCCGCCGTCCTGGACGCACGGACCGTGGCGATACCGGACGCGACGGGCAACAAGCGGCTGGACACCCTGCAGAACGTCATCGCCACCGGACGCGCCGGGCTGCTGTTCGTCATCCCCGGGCGGACCACCACCCTGCGGGTGAACGGCCGCGCTGTCGTCTCCACCCGCCCGGAGCTGCTGGCGCAGCTGACCGCCGTGGGCAAGCCGCCGGCCAGTGCACTGGTGCTGGGGATCGAGGAGGTCTACCCGCACTGCCCCAAGTCGCTCCTGCGCAGCGCCGCCTGGAAGCCGGAGCAGTGGCTGCCGGCGGACGCCCAGCCGACCTCGGCCGAGGTGACGCTGGCCCAGCTGCGGATGCCGGAGCTGACGATCGCCGACATCGAGCGGGCGGAGGCGGACTCGCTGAAGTACCGGTACGAGTAACGGGCCGATCCGCTCCGAAGCGGGTCTCACCGCGCAGCGGTGAGGTAGAGGCTCAAGACCGCGGCCAGGTCGATCCTCCAGGCGTTGAGGCGGGTGGCGCGGCGCGCGTTGATCTCGCAGTAGTGCGTGGCGCCGTCGTGCAGGGAGACGGTGACGGCCAGGCGGGTCCGGTTGACCGCCGCGTGTGTGACATCGGCGATCTCGGACCAGGCCAACTCGGTCTCCTCACCGGCCAGATCGAGGTCGTCGTCGTCCTCGATCCGGTCGAGCGGACGGCCGCGTTCGTTGTGGACGAGCAGGATCCCGTCGGCGTCGGCCACGAGGCTGGAGTCGGCATCCGCGACGACGCACGCCTCGCCGCCGGGCACCGGTGACGGGGGGACATCCGGTGACCTCGGTGCCGATGCCCGAGTGTTCCCCGGGCCGGCCGACCCGCCCGGGGACGAGCCACCGGAAGGCACGCGCCAGGCCAGGTCCGCGAACGAGTCCAGAATCAGTGACGTGGCGGGGCGATGCCCTGGAGCCTTCGCCAGGCAGTCCGACACCAACGCCCGCATGCCGTCCGGCACCGCGCTCACATCCGGCGCCGCGTGCACCGACCGGTACATCAGGGCCATCGCGGTGCCCTCACCGAACGCACTGCCACCCGCGGCCGCGACCAGAACCGCGCCCAGGGCGAACACGTCCGCCGCGCCCGTGACGTCGCCGCCCATCGCCTGCTCGGGGGCGAGGAATCCGGGCGTACCGAACGCGTGGCCCGGCGCCGTCAGTCGGGTGGACTCGACGGCCCGCGCGATGCCGAAGTCGAGAACGCGCGGCCCGTCCGCGGCCATGATGATGTTGCCCGGCTTGAGGTCGCGGTGAACGAGGCCGCATCCGTGAATGGCTTCGAGGGCTTCCGCGAGCGCGGCACCGAGTGCCGCCAGCTCCCCGACGGTCATCGCGGGTTCCACGCGGATGTGTTCGGCGAGCGTCCGGCCCGGTACGTACGCCGTGGCCAGCCAGGGCTCCGCGGCGTCCGGGTCGGCGTCGACGACGGGAGCGGTGTGGAACCCCCCGACCGCGCGCGCCGCGGCGACCTCCGAACGGAAGCGTGCCCGGAAGACGGGATCGGCGGCGAGTTCGGCCCGGGCGACCTTCACGGCCACCGCGCGCCCGCCCCGCGACCGGGCCAGGTACACCACGCCCATGCCGCCTTCACCGAGCTTGCGCTCGATGACGTACGAGCCGATGCGACCCGCATGCCCCTCGTACCCGGTGCTCAACCGCTCCCCCCGAAGGCGTTCGACCCGTCGATCCTGCAGCGGATTCTTTCATCCTCGCGTGGGACGGGGACGAGGAGGCGATCCGGCCGGTCTCACTGCTCATCGCCGCGTCCGGCGGGTGCGACGGGCATGGCGGGCGGCTGCCAGGTCGAGCACGTCGCCGGCGGGGACGCCTCGGTCGAGGGCGGTGGCGAGCATGCCGGCGAGCTCGCGGGTGTGGTGGGCGAGGGTGTCGGCGGCGTGCCGGGCGACCTCGGCGGGGCAGTGGCGGCGGGCGGGCCGGCGGGTGCGGGTGGCGGACACCTCCGCGGGCGGTACGCCGGGGAGCTGCTCGGAGTCGAGCTCGTCGGCGAGGTGGCGCAGCACGCCGGCGGCGGTGGCGCGCGGGAGGTTCGAGCGGACGTCGGCGGGGCCCCGGTTCGGAAGGGCGACGATGAGGCGGTGCGTGTCGAGGGACACGAGGGTGACGACGTCGGGGGTGCGGGTCACGGGGCGGGGCTCCTGTCGGGGTCGGGGTGCTGCGCACGCGCACGGCAGCGGCACCCACGCAACGCAACTTCCAGTTGCGATACGCTGGAGACTGACACATGATCGCCCGCTAACGCAACCAGGAGTTGCAAGCGCGGCGCGAGCGCTCGTGCGGAGCACGACGGGCCCGGCGGGCCCCGCGGGCCGGGCGGCACAGACCGAGCACGCGCGAATGCCGTCCCCGCCGTAGCGTGGAAGCAGCAAAGGACACTCCGCGGTGAGGGGCGATGCGCCATGACCTGGGCTTCGTGGACAACGACAGGAGTCTTCGCCGGACGGGGCGGCGTGCGCACCGAGGAGGCCGGGGTCCTGAGTGGGGACCTGACCGTGCACACCACCTGGTCGGGCCGGGAGGCCCACGTGGCAGTGCAGTACAGCGGCGGCTCGGAATGGTTCACCGTCACCGGCAGCCCGGTGCACTGCGCATCCGAGGAGGACAGCCGCGTCCTGCACCAGGTGATGGTCGACGCGGTACGCACGGGCGCCGCCGCCACCGTTCCCCACGACATTCCCACGGGCACCGGCCGGGGCGGGGCGGCGCCGGCTTAGGGCCGCATTCGATCCGCGACCCGGGCGATCGGCCGCCGGCCAGACGGGACTTTGACGACACGACCTAGGGGGCCGGCGGGGCGGGGGCCGGGCTGTTCACCATGGTGTCGAGGTTGGCGGTCATGCGGTCGAGGAAGTCCCGCAGCTGGGCGTGCTCGGAAGGGGTGAAGCCGGTGAGCGATTCGGCGTCGATGCCGGCGCGCAGTTCCTGGACGGGGTCGCGCAGTTCGTTCGCCCGGAGGGTGAGGGCGACCAGGGCGCGGCGTGCGTCCGCGGGGTCGGGGGTGCGCGTGATCAGGCCGTCGCGTTCCATGCGCCGCAGGTTGAGGGCCATGGTCGGCTGCTCCACGCCCGTACGGCGGGCCAGCTCGCTCTGGGTCAGCCCGTCCTGCTCGTAGAGGGCGAGGAGCGCGGGGAGCTGACCGAGGCTGACACCCAGCGCGGCGAGCCGCGCCGTGATGGCCTGGCTCAGCAGCCTGGCGGCGTGGTTGACCACGGCGCAGACCATCGGTTCTTCGCGGGGCGCCGTCGCCCGTGGCTGTATCTCGCGGTCACTTCGCACCATGGACCCCGCTCCTTCCGTGGCCGCCGTGGCCCGCTTGACATCATCCCATAGCCAACTATGCTCGAATTAGATAGTTACCTATGGAATGGCCGAGAGTGCAGGCACGCGCCGGCCGCCCCCTCCTCCCATGAAGGACCCCACCATGTACGCCTTCGCCATCGACGGCTTCGACGGCTTCGACGACACTCCCGCCCTGCGCGATCTCCCCACTCCCCTGCCCGGTCCGGGTGAGATCCAGATCAAGGTGCGCGCCGCCGGCATCAACCCGCTGGACTGGAAGATCGCCGCGGGGCAGCTGGCCGGCTCCGGCGCCCCGCACGCCTTCCCCCTCACCCTCGGCATCGATGTCGCAGGCCAGGTCACCGCCGTGGGCGAGGGCGTCGACGCCTTCACCGCCGGGGAGGAGATCTTCGGCATGTCCTGGCCGCACACGTTCCGGCACGGCTCGTTCGCCCAGTACATGACCGCCCCGCAGGACGCGGCCCTGACCCCCCGGCCGAGCGGCCTCGACCCCGTGTCCGCGGCAGCCCTGCCGATGACCGGCGGCACCGCCCTCGCCACCCTGGACTGGCTGGACCTCAAGGCGGGCGAAACGCTGCTCATCGTCGGCGCGACCGGTGGAGTCGGCTCGTACGCGATCCAGCTCGCGGCCGCCGCGGGCGTCCGCGTCATCGCCACCGCCGCCGCCGCCGCGCAGGACCACGCCTACGCCCGCGGTCTGGGCGCGGCCGAGACCATCGACCACCGCACGGCCGACACGGCCGACGCGGTCGCGGCGGCGCACCCCGACGGAATCGACGCCGTCCTCGACCTCGCCGGCACCGCCGAAGCCCTGAACGTACGCCTCGCTCCGCTCCTGCGGCCCGGAGCGCGCGTGGTCAGCACCGTCTTCTCCGCCGACCCGGACGCCCTCGCGGCCCGGGACGTCAAGGCGGTCAACTTCTTCTACCGGGCCAGGCCCGCGGACATGACGCGTCTCGCCGACCTCGTCACCACCGGAAAGCTGCGCGTCGCCGACACCACCTCCTACCCCCTCTCACACATCGCCGACGCCCACGCCGCGTCCACCACGGGACACGTCCGCGGCAAGCTCGTCGTCACCAACGAGTAGGCCCGCCCGCGTACGAGTCCATCACCCGGCACACCGGATGCCGGCGGATGTTCTCGCCCGGCAGTCCCGGCTTCGGTCTGAACCCGGTGTCGGCGGGTCAGCGGGCGAGGGAGACGGCGAGGGGCTTGAACCCGTGTCGGCGCAGGATGTGGGGCACGATCAGGATCATGGCTTCGGCGGCTCGGGCCGTGGTGATGTCGCCGAGGTCCTCGATCCGTTCGGGTTTCCAGCCCAGGTCGCCGAGCAGGCCGGAGGCGGTCTTCTTCGCGCTCTCGTCGTCGCCCGAGAGATAGGCGGTCGGCGGGGTGGCCAGGGTTTCGGGGGCGGTCATGACCCTGAACAGCATGGTGTTGAGGTTCTTGACCACATGCGTCCCGGGGAGGACGGCCTGGAGTTTCTCGGCGAGGCTGCTGCCGGGATGGCACAGATCGCCGGGCAGGCCGTCAGCCGTGTCGCGGGTGGCGTTGGAGACGTCGACGAGGATCTTGCCCGAGAGCTCGTCGTGCAGGTCGGTGAGGCGGTCCGGTGAACTGTCGCCGGGCGTCGCGTTGAACACGATGTCCGTGGTGCGGGCGGTGGTGCGCTGGTCGGCGAAGACGATCCGCGGGTCGGGTCCGGCGGTGCGGGCGGCTGTGTCCCCGGGGTTGCGGGTGCCGAGGGTGACGTGGTGTCCGGCTGCGGAGAGCTTGCCGGCGAGGTCGGTTCCGACGCGGCCGGCGCCCAGGATGCCGATGCCGGCCATGCGGTGACGCTCCTTGCGGTATCGGGTGGGAAGGGCGGGGACGAGACGTCCGGTCAGGCGATCGGCGAGAGGACCTTGCGGGCCGCGGCGTGGATGCCGGGGGCGGCGGCCAGGAAGTCGCGGCTGCCCGTGTTCCAGGGTTCGCCCGCGAGGTCGGTGACGGTGCCTCCGGCCTCGGAGACCAGCAGGGCGCCGGCGACCAGGCCGGAGCGGACGTCGGAGAACTGCCAGAAGGCGTCCATGCGTCCGGCGGCGACGTGGACGAGCTGCATCGTGGAGGGAACGGACACGCGCACGACCAGGCCGTTGACGAGCATGGCGGTGACGGAGTCACCGATCCGCCGGAAGGTGCGCTCGTCCTCGCCGGGCTTGGCCTGACCGGTGCCGATGAGGGCGGCGCCCAGGTCGGTCTTGGCGGACACCTTCAGGGGCCGGTCGTCGAGGCGGGCACCGCCGCCGGCGACCGCAGTGTAGGTGTCGCCGGCCAGCGGCAGGTGGACAACGGTGAGTACCGGCAGGTTGTCGCTGACCAGGGTGGCGGTGACGGCCCAGTCGTCCATGCCGTGGACGTGGTTGATGTTGCCCTCGGCGGGGTCGACGACCCACCACTCCCCGGGCGGGAGCGCGCCGCCGGCCAGCTCGTCCTCGGCCCACTGCGACCCGCGCCGGGCCCGCAACAGGGGTTCACGCAGCACGTCCAGCACCGCGTCGTCGTTGGCGTGGATCTCGCCGACGACCTCGTCCAGACTCACGCCCCGGGCGTGGGTGGTGTAGCGGTCGCGCAGCGTGGCACCGGCGGCCTTCACCGCGGCGGTCACGTCGGACAGCAGCGTCCCGTCGACGTCGAAAGGCATGGCTGTGCTCATGGCGGTCTCCCTGGGGAATCGGTGGAAGCGGGGCCGTCGTCTCGCCCCCGCACTTCGAAAGTAGGCCGCCGGGCCATTAACAACCAGTGCATGCTTGTCACTTGTAGAGTTACTGCCATGCAACTGGATCTGAACCTCCTCACAGCCCTGGACGCCCTGCTGGAAGAGGGGAGCGTCGCCGGAGCGGCAGCCCGCCTCCACGTCACCGCACCGGCGATGAGCCGCTCACTGGGCCGCATCCGCAAAGCCACCGGTGACCAGATCCTGGTCCGCACCGGCCGCAGCATGGTCCCCACCACCCGGGCGCTGGCCATCCGCGCCCAGGTCCACACCCTCGTGCAGCAGGCCCACCAACTTCTTTCCACACAGCAGGAACTCGACCTGACAGCACTCGACCGGGTGTTCACCGTGCGCTGGCACGACGCCCTGACCGCAGCCTCCGGCACCGCCCTGATCACCGCCGTCCACCGCCAGGCCCCCGGCGTCCGACTGCGCCTGTCCGCCGAACCCGGCACGGACGACACCGAGCTGCGCCGGGGTGAGGTCGACCTCGAATCGAGCTCCAGCACCCCGACGCTCCCCGACATCCGCCACCGCCTCGTCGGCAGCGACCGGCTCGTCGTCGCCGTCCGGCAGGGCCACCCGCTCACCGAAGGCCCGCTGAGCCCCGAGCGCTACGCATCCGCCGAACACCTCACCGTTTCGCGACGCGGCAGCCTGCGCGACCCGATCGACGACGCCCTGACCACGCATGGCCTCGAACGACGCGTCGCCGCCGCCGGGCCCACCGCCTCCTTCGCACTGCAACTCGCCCTCGAATCCGACCTCGTCGTCACCCTCCCCGACGCGGTCACCCGTACGGCCCGCAAACAACTCGGCCTCGCCACACTGCCCCTGCCACTCCCCCTCCCCGATGTCCCCCTGTACCTGCTGTGGCACCAGCGCTACGACGACGACCGCGCCCACACCTGGCTCCGAGACCTGGCCACCGAAACCATCCGGGCACTCTTCACACCACCGACCGATCGAGAGGGTGGTCACGAGTCCGGGTGTCCGACGCGAACGTTCGCCTCGTAGCCTCCGCACGTGACCGCTGATCCGTTCCGGTGCCGCTGTGTCCTGTGCCATGACTACGGTGACCGGGACGAGGCGGACCGCGTGGATCCGACGATCACCGAGAATGTGCGGCAGCACGGATGACACGTTGTGATGGTTGCCGAGGACGAGATCGGTCCTGGGCGACGGCTGCGGTCGGTGTCCTGCCAGCGCGCAGAGCACCCCGGCCGGCGGGCCGCCGCGCCGCCGACTCCGGGGGCGGCCGGGCGGCTTCGGGACGCGGGTATCGGACTCCTCGGGGCCGCTGCCGGCATCGTCCGGCGGCGTGCCATCCGGCCGCGAGGGAGCCGATGGGTCCGACCGCCGGGTCCGGCCGATGGGTCTCCGGCGTCCGGCTGCTCTCGATAGGCTGGCACCGGACCAGGTGGTGGGGACAGAGGGAGCTGGTGGGCGTGGCGGATCCGTTGCCTCAGGTACCGCGGATGCAACTGGACGAGCTGCTCGAGGAGCTTCAGGCCCGCATCAATGCCGTACGCGGCACCCGGGACCGGGTGCACAGCCTGCTGGAGGCAGTCGTCTCCGTCGGCCGGGAACTGGACCTGTCCCAGGTCCTGCGACGCATCGTGGAGGCCGGCGCCCTGCTCGTCGAGGCCGACTACGGCGCACTGGGCGTGATCGGACCCGACGGCCGGACGCTCTCGCAGTTCCTCACCGTGGGACTCGCCGAAGAGCAGATCGCCCGGATCGGGTCGCTCCCCGCCGGCCACGGCCTGCTGGGCGAGGTCATCCGCCACCCCGAACCCCTGCGCCTGACGGATCTCAGCGGCCACACCGCTTCGTACGGCTTCCCGGCCGATCACCCGCCGATGCGCACGTTCCTCGGCGTCCCGATCCGGGTCCGCGACGAGGTGTTCGGCAACCTGTACCTGACCGACAAGCGCGACGGCCAGGACTTCGACACCGAGGACGAGGCGGTCATCTCCACCCTCTCCGTCGCCGCCGGGGTGGCCATCGACAACGCGCGCCTGTACGAGGGCTCCCAGCGGCAGCAGCGCTGGCTGCGGGCGAACGCCGAGATCACCAACAGCCTGCTGTCCGGGAGCCCCCGTCCCGCGGTGCTGGAGCTCATCGCGCGCCGGGCCCAGGAGATCACGGGCGCCGAGCTCGCCGACATCTCGATGCCGCTCGACGGCACGGACGACCTGGCCGTGGAGCTCTCGGTCGGGCCCGGCAGCGAGCTGCGGCGCGGCCTGGTGATACCGGTCGAGGGCAGCCTCTCCGGAGCCGCGTACGAGGCCGGCAAGCCGGTCACCACCGTCAGTCTCGCCACCGACGACCTCTACGGCGGCGGCGCGCAGCAGCGGACGGCGCTCGGACCGGCGGTGGCCGTCCCGCTGGGCACGGCCGCCGGGGACGGGCGGGGCGTCCTGCTGCTCGCACGGGCGGTGTCCGAGCCGGTCTTCACCGACGGTGAGCTGGAACCCCTGCTGGCCTTCGCCCGCCAGGCCGCGCTGGCGCTGGAGCTCGCCGAGCGGCGGCGTGACGCCGAGCAGATAGCACTGCTGGAGGAACGCGACCGCATCGCCCGTGACCTGCACGACCTCGCCATCCAGCGGCTCTTCGCCACCGGGATGACCCTGCAGAGCGCGGCCCGGCTGGTGGAGCACGACGGCGCCGCCGAGCGGGTGGGGCGGGCCGTCGACGACCTGGACGAGACCATCAAGATCATCCGATCGACGATCTTCGGGCTCCGGGCCAAGGACCGCGAAGCGGGACCCGGCCTGCGGGCGCGTGCCGCCCGGGCGGTCGGGGAGGCGGGGACGACGCTCGGGCACCCGCCCCGCCTCAGCATGGAGGGGCTGCTGGACACCGACGTGTCCACACAGGTCGCCGACCATGCCATGGCCGTGCTGACCGAGCTGCTGAGCAATGCCGCCCGTCACGCGCACGCCACCCGGGTGGGGGTCTCGCTCAAAGCCACCCACGACGAAATCGTCCTGACGGTGACCGACAACGGCAGGGGCGTTCCTGCCCAGGGCCGCCGCAGCGGCCTGCGCAACCTCGACGAGCGTGCCCGGGGCCTGGGCGGCACGTTCTCCGTGGGAAGCCCGTCCGAGGGCGGAAGCGAGCTGGTCTGGCGGGCTCCGCTCACCGGCGCAGCCGGCACGTGACCGGTCAGGAGCCGCACACGGTCACGGGCTCGGTCGGGTCCGCCTCCAGGCGGAACCCCGTGACCAGGTCCGGTGTGATGCGCAGCGCGCGCACCATGGTCTGTGCCACCCAGGGACGCAGCCGCGAGGCGTAGCCCTCGGGATCCTCCACCGGGGTGGCATAGCCGGTCACCACGACGCTCCAGCCGAGGTGCGTCTCGGCATCGATGGCATCGGCTTCGTAGGCGACCACGACCCCCGAGGTGTCGGACGGCGCGAGCAGGGAGGCGAGGGCCCCGCCGTCGTGGACGCGTACGACGATGCTCTCGCCCTCCACGAGGTGGTTCACCGGGCGGACGGCCGGCAGGGCGTGCCGGGTGAAGACGATGCGGCCCAGCGACACCGTCCCCAGCAGTCCGAGCGCCTCGTCGCGGTCCAGCTGCCGCATCCGCCGGGGTGACGGCTCCCGCCCCCCGTACGCCGTCTCGCTTTGCACGGTCCGCACCTCCTTCGCTTCCGGCATCCGCGTCGCGCGGGAGTCACCTCCCCGACGGCAGGAGCACCCGGTCGGCGCCGAGGACCCGCATCGGCTGGGCCACCAGGCGGGGAACCCCGGCGAGCGTGAGCCGGGTACCGCAGGCTGCGCACCACTGGTGCATGCGCAGGAGCAGGTCGATGCCGGAGCTGTCACAGAAGGTGAGGCCGGACAGGTCCAGCGTGAACTCGGGGCCCGATAAGCGCGCGAACTGCATCAGTCTGGGTCCGATCTGCTTACTCGTGTGGAAATCGAGTTCACCGCCGAGGGACGCCGTCACTTCGGAACCCTCTCCTACCGCGCACGTCAGTGCGATCAGCTGCGTGGCCATGGCACACCTTCACGTTCCATGCGGCTCCCTGGCTCAGCCGCGCCGTCCCCGTACTCCTCACAGCTCAGCGCACCGGACCGGCCCTTGGTAAGGACCGGTCGGTCCCTACCAAGGGCCGAAGGTCCCTCTTCCCGCCCGGCGGTACGGGCCCCGAGGAGCGCATCCGCGACAAGGGGCCGATCGGCCCTGTCCGACCGGCCCTTGCGAACGGCAGGATTCAGGCACTCGCACGCCCGCGGAGGGTGGGCGCCCCCGAAGGAGTTGCGTCATGATCGAGAGCGGCCCGTCTCCCGCGAAGTCGCCCGCGCCGATCGGCGTGTTCCTCCTGGACGACCACGAGGTGGTCCGCCGTGGCGTCCACGACCTGCTGGACGCCGAGCCCGACCTGACCGTGATCGGCGAAGCGGGCACGGCGGAACAAGCCCTGGTCCGCATCCCGGCGTTGCGCCCGCAGGTGGCGGTCCTGGACGTGCGGCTGCCGGACGGCGACGGGGTGAGCGTGTGCCGCGAACTGCGGTCCCGGATGCCCGAACTCGCCTGCCTGATGCTCACCTCCTTCGACGACGAGGAAGCACTCCTGGACGCGGTGATGGCCGGCGCGTCGGGGTACGTCCTCAAGCAGATCACCGGCACCGACCTCGTCTCCGCCGTACGCACCGTCGCCTCGGGCCAGTCCATGCTCGACCCCGGCGCCGCCACCCGCCTGATGGCCCGGATCAGGGGCGACGCCCCGAAGGAGGAACAGCCCCCCGGACTCCCCGGGTTGACCGACCGGGAACGCGAGATCCTCATCCTCGTGAGCGACGGCCTCACCAATCGGGAGATCGGCGAGCAGCTCTTCCTCGCAGAGAAGACGATCAAGAACATCGTCTCGCGGCTCTTCACCAAGCTCGGTGTCGAACGGCGCGTGCAGGCAGCGGTCATCGCCAGCCACACCCTGGTCCCGCCGAGCCAACGGCCCACGGCGGCAGTGGAGTCGGCCGACGGTGCCGCTCCGCTGTGACCGGCCCCGGGCCGAGCCGCTGCGGCCCGAGCACATCAAACCCCGAGCCCGGGCACTGCGTACCCGGACGTCAGCCGGGACGGCGAGGGGACGCGGAAGCTGCTCCGGCAGTTTTCCTACCCCGGCGGGGTACCGCGCCATCCGGCACTCGACAAGTTCCTCGACCCGGTCCGAGACGGCCCGGTCCTGCCGGTCCTCCACCTCAACGGTTACGAGATCGCCAACCGGGCGCGTACGACATGACCGGGCTGCCGGTCCGGTCGGCTCCGGCCGTCACGGTCCACGCGGCGCAGCGTGGAGCGGCTCTCGGTAGTCATCCACCAGGCGTCCGACCGGCTACTCGCGTTCGCCTTCGCCTTCGCTCGCAGGTGGTGTCGATGTCCGCCCGCGACACGCTGCCCACGCGCCACGGCGGAAAGAGCCCACCCGCTTCTCGCGGATCCCGATTGTGCGGTGCACGGCCATGGGCCGCTTCTCCGCATCCTCAAAGGACTCTTTCCGTCACCTCCATGGAACCACCACCCGGACCGCACCACCAGGGCCGAACGGTCCCGCACGGGCCCCGGCCCGCCCTGTCGCCCATGGGGCAGCGCCTCCACGCTCGGCGCATACCCGTACTCCGAGGAGGAGCCGTGCAGCACCTGAACACCGTCGACGACGTGATGACACATGCCGTGATCCCGGTGGACCGTGAGGCCCGGTTCGGGGACTCGCATCAGTCGTCTTCGGCTCCCGGACCGCTGCGGAGCCGACCGGACCAGCCGGGTTCGACCTGTTCCCATTCGCGTTCCCAGGCGGTGAGGGCACGGGTGTCAAGCCTGCGCAGCCCGAGGTTGACCACTCCTGCGGCCGAGACCGCGATCAGGCCGGCCGTCCAGGTCCCGGCGGCCACTGCTGACAGAGCCATCTCGCTCCCGGCGCGCGGAGGCGTGGCCTCCCGGCCCGCATCGTCCACCCATATCCGCACCGGCGTACCGGAAGCCGTGCCCTCGGGGACCGTGAGCGTCGCCGTGTGACGGACGGCTGCGGGGAACCGCCAAGCGGCCTGCGCCGTGGCCTCAAGAGCCCCGGCCACACGTCCGGCCTGCCTGCTCGCGGCATCGGCGAGCGTCGTGGCGGTGATCCGGTGCCGGTGTGCGGCCTCCTCCCGGGCGGCGCGGCTGTCGGCTTTCCAGGCAGCCGTTCCGGCTGCCACGCCACAGGCGACCGCGACGATCAGCGAGAGGACGAGGGCCTTGTACCAGCGGGTACGTCCGCGATCGTCCGCTCGGCGCAGCGGGTTGGGCGAGCTGGTGTGGAACATGACCTACCTCCGCGCCGGCATCGACGGGACCCCCTGCTGAAGAACCGGACCGGGCGATGCCGGCGGTCGCGCCGTGCTTGCTGTCGCAGGCAGACCAGGACTCGCTTCCTGCTCACGGTCTGCTCCTCGGATTCAAGCCCGCAGGGTGTGTGCGGGGCATCTACCACGATCCGCCTGATGGCGTCCGGCCGCATGGGGCCATCAGGCCTTGGGGGCCGTGGGGAACCATGACACTCGGACGCCCAGGGGGTCGATGCGCAGCCCGACACCCCCGGCCTCCAGACGTGTGAGGCCGCGTTCGACCAGGTCAAGGCTGCCGGCCATCGCCCCCAGGTGGATCCCCTCGCCGGTGGTGCCGCCCCGGATGCCGGCCACGTCGCCGGCGAGGGCCTCCTCTCAGTACCGCCGGGCGTCCTCCCCGCCGGAGTCGCGCGGGCCGTCCCGACCGTGCGACCCGGACGGTCAGCTGAAGGCCACGCTCGACAAGCGGGCCTTGTAGAACTGGCCGGTGTAGCCGTAGCCCTCGAGACTGCGCGCGAAGGATTTGGCTCCCGCGCTGTCGAAGAACTGGATGTACGAATTCCACCAGTCCGGACTCGTCCCGGCCTGGAGCCAGAAGGACTCACCTGTGGCGACCCGGGCGAAGGACTTCACTCCTCCCGCGGTGGGGGTCATCGCAGAGAGGGCCCCGTCGGATTTGCGGAGCCGCTGGACGCTGCCGCCCCCTGTGATGAGCAGGTAGGCGGGGTCGCTGCGGTCGGTGTCGAGGCTGTGGCCGTTGAAGGCGGTGGGGAAGGTGTGTCCCCAGACCTTTTCGAGCCGGGTGGTGCGGTGGTCGCCGGTGACCTGGTACTTGGTGATGGTCCAGGTACCGAGCGCCCACAGGTAACTGCCGTCGTACCAAAGGCCGTGAGCGCCCTGGTACTTGATCTCCTGCACCTTGGCGAGCGTGCCGGGGTCGTCGGAGTTCGTCGGCCCGTAGACGGTCAGGAACCCCGGGTAGCCGTCGAGGTCGGTGCCACGCTGCTCGGAGGAAGCGGTCACGACGACCCCGAGGTCGGGGATGCGCTCGATGGAGTGCGGATTGCCCTCAGGGCCGGCCTGCCAGAGCAGTCGGTCGTCGTCGCCGATGTTCACCATGCCGACCTTGCCTCCGGAGGCGGCGACCAGGGCGATCCAGCCGAATCTCGTGGTGTTGCGGAATTTGACGTCGGACAGCAGCCGCCACGGATTCCCCGTGACGGCAGGCGGCGTCCAGCTCCAGACGCGGTTGGCCGGGGTCCACGCGACACCCGCCGGGTGGATGAGGATCTGGTTCTTCAGCTGTTCACAGACGGCCACGTCGTAGTTGTCGGCAGCCCGGGCCACGGTGGGTGTCCCGAGTGACGCAAGGGGAGCCCCTACGGCCAGTGCGGCGGCCTTCAACAGTGTCCTGCGGTTCATGAGTTACCCGAACTTCCGTGGAGGATAGGTGTGTGGAGAGCCGGGTGAGATCAGAGCCAGCCCCGTTGCGCGGCCTTCAGCCCGGCCTCGAACCGGCTCGACGCATCAAGCCGCTCCATGAGTGCGGCCATCTGACGTCGTACGGTCCGCAGCGAGAGCCCGAGTCGTTTGCCGGCGCTCTCATCCGTCATCCCGGCGGCGAGGAGCTTCAGCAGTTCGCTCTCGGCGGGGGTGAGTCCGCTCTCGGCGCGCTGCGGTTCGCTCGCGCCCAGCGGCACGGCCATCTGCCAGGTCTGTTCGAACAGGGCGACCAACGAGGCGACGATGCCCGGCTCCCTGGTGCACAGCGCGCCGAGGCGGGTGTTGGCGGGATCGATGGGGACGACGGCGACCTCGCGGTCGAAGACGAGCAGGCGCGGCGGGAGCACAGGGCAGGTGCGGACCATGCCGCCGCGCTCCGTCATCCACCGGGCGTAGGCGTAGGTCGGCGGATCGTTTCTCGCACTGTCCTGATAGAGCGTCAACAGCGAGACCCCCCGGGCCAGCGCACTTTCATCGAGCGGGCGGGACGCATCGAGACTGGGTTGCGACTGGGCGCCGGGCATGACGGACAGGCACTCGCGGGAGACTTCCTCCGCGAGCACTTCGAGCTTCGTCTGGATCGCATCCAGACCCACCAGTCGTTCTGTGGCGCCGGAGACGGTGTTGGGGCGCAAGTGCGCATATTCGGCGACGTCACGTGCCGCGGACGCCCTACGCCGGGTCAACTCCACCTGTCGAGCCAGGAGTTCCTCCTCCTGTCGACGAAGCACCAACTCCAGGGCGCGCTCCGGCCCGATCACCCGCACGGTGCCCGGGCTCTCGCGCGAGGAGCGCAGCAGCTGGAGGTCGGTGAGCCGATCCAGACAGTCCCTGACGGTGGTCTCCGCAAGCGCCAGCCGCGCGCATAACTGCGCAACCCCCTCGAGCGGGTTCGCGAGCATCTCCCGGTAGACCGCTTCGGTTTGGGCGTCCAACCCCAAGACTTCGAACATACGTTCAGCCCCCCAGCCGAATGGAACAGTCCAATGGCGCTGCGTTGCCGCGAGATCATGTCAAGTTGCCCGAGCTCATCGCAAGCATGATGCAAGCACCCGCCGGCGGGCGGTCTGGCACCAAGAGGCCAGGCGCGTTGGTGCCAGCGGGAATGCCTTCCCCGGCCCCGGGAGGGCGAGCAGGATGGTGTTCAACGGAGAGGGCGGCGGGGAGCAGGACCACCTGGCTGACCGGGCCGGCCACCGTATAGCCGTCACCCGCACGCACCGCCACCACACCACGCCGAAGCGTCGCCCGACACGACCGACCGCGCTCCATCGCAGCACGGCTCCGGCGCCGCGTCATTCAACTGCTCCGCAAATCAAGGGGATCGCCATGTCTCGGACCGCCCGCCTGCTCGCCACCGCCGCCATCTCGCTCGCACTGTCCGGGGCTGCCTCGCCGCTCGCCCTGGCCGGTACGGCATACGCGGCCACCGCCAGCGCCGCACAGTCCGGGGATGTCGACGGCGCCCTGGACGGCATCGGCTGGGACGGAGTCACGACGGCCCCCGCCACCCACGCCGACGACCTCCTCGACGGCATCGGCTGGGACTGACTTCTGTTGCGGCCCGTCCACGCCTCACTCGTGCGCCGTACGGACCTGCTCGGCGGCGCGGGTGACGCGCAACTGGTTCACGACGTCCTGTGGGCCCACGCCCGTCCCCATCACGCACTGGAACACATCACCGCCCGTACGGCACCGCACGGCATCGACCTGGTGGTGTTCGTCCGTGCGGAAACCCCGGCCGTCGCCCAAGAGCGCGTCGCCAGCCTCCTGAACAGAACGCTGGCCCCCCTGGGCGGACTCGGTTACGCCCCGGACCTCGCCACCGGCTGACGCGGTCCGTTGCCGGCTCCTCCCCCGGATCGCTGCACCTGCAGGACAGCGATCCCCGTAACGGCTTCCCTTCGCACTTCCCGCGGCCTCCGTCTCCGGAGAGCCGTCGACTCGCATCGACCTTCCCGAGGACTTCAGCATGAACGCGATCAGTCGCCTCGCCCTGGCCATCGCCGCCGCCGGCGCGCTCACCATCACCACGCTCGGCCCCGCCAGCGCGGACACCCCGGTGCCGCCGGCGTCCGCCGCGATCACGGCCGGCTCGGCCTTCCTGACGCACTTCACCCCGAACGTGCCCAACCCCACCACTGCTACGCCTGAGCAACTGGCCGCCGCCGCACCTCACACCTTCTCCGCCGCCGCGACCGCCGATTCCTCGGCGGGTGGCAGCATCAGCCGCTCCGAGGTGCTCTCGAGAGCCAGGACATGGATCGACGCCGGGGTCGGCTACAGCATGACCAGCTACCGGACCGATGAGAACGGACGCTACCGGACGGACTGTTCGGGCTTCGTCTCGATGGCCTGGCACCTGCCGTCCTCGTCCGCCAACAACTACGGCGAAACCACCGGCTCCCTGATGAACGTCACCTCCTCTATAGCCAAGGAGTCACTGAAACCCGGCGACATCCTGCTCAACCCGGACTCCGGCGTCAACGGGCATGTCGTCATCTTCAACGGCTGGGCCAACGCGGACCACACCAAGTACCGGGCCTATGAGGAATCGGGCAGCGTCGGTGCGGTCGACCGGACCGTCGACTACCCGTACTTCGCCGGCCACGGCACCTTCAGCCCTCGCCGGTACGACAACATCACCGACGACCAGAGCGCTTCATCTGCGGACATGACGGGTGACGGCAAGGCGGACCTGGTGGTCCTGGGCACGGACGGCACGGTGGGTCTGCGGCCGGGCAACGGGGGCAGCGGATTCGGCGGGGGCGCGGTGGTCAGTTCGGGCTGGCAGAACTACCTCGGCGGCCCGGGACAGGGAGTCCTGTACTTCGCCGACGCCAACGGCGACGGCAAGAAGGACATGTTCGTCGCCAGCCCCGACGGAACCATCGGACTGCGCCTGGGCAACGGAACCAGCTTCGGCGCCAGCACCAACGTCTCCGCCGGCTGGCAGAACTACCTCGGCCAGCCCGGACAAGGACGCCTCTACTTCGCCGACGCCAACGGCGACAACAAGGCCGACCTCCTCGTGTTGAGCCCCGACGGAACCATCGGACTACGCCTGGGCAACGGAACCAGCTTCGGCGCCAGCACCACCATCTCCGCCGGCTGGCAGAACTACCTCGCAGACGCGGGCAAGGGCCGCCTCTACTTCGCCGACATCAACGGAGACGGCAAGACCGACCTCCTCATCCACGGCACGGACGGTGCGATCGGCACCCACCTGGGAAGCGGCACCAGCTTCGGCGCCAACCTGAACCTGACCGCCGGCTGGCAGAACTACCTCGGCCAAACCGGACAAGGACGCCTCTACTTCGCCGACGCCAACGGCGACAACAAAGCCGACCTCATCGTCCAGAGCACCGACGGAACCGTAGCCATCCGCGTCGGCAACGGAACCAGCTTCAACGGCGGCACCAACGTCTCCGCCGGCTGGCAGAACAACCTCGGCCAAACCGGCCAGGGCGACCTCTACTTCGAATGACCGATCGCGGTGGCCGGAGACGATCCGCTGTCCGGTCCGGAGGGCGTGCTGCGCTCCCTCTCGTGAAGCGCGCCAAAGGGCCCCTTGCCACACCCGCCCACGCCCGTACCCGGCGCCTGAGGCCAAGAGGGGCGAGGACACGGGCAACGGTTCTCACGCCGTCGGTCGCCGGCCGCGCCGGTGCGGTCATGCGGGCTTGGCACAGCCGAATTTGGCCTCGGCCGCTTGGGTGAAGGCGGTGAACAGGTCGTGGGGATCGGGTACGCCCGCACCGAAGGATTCCGTGTAGCGGACGCCGGTCTCCATGGCGAAGTACGTGGGCTTGCCGGAGCAGTCCGAGACGATGTGGGTGGCGTCGAACCCCTGCCCCGTGAACCCCTTCGACTTCCGGATTCCCGAGATGACGGCCGGGTCCTGGGTCGCGGAGAGTGTGGCGTAGGCCTGCCTCGCGCCCTCGCCGGCAGCGGTTCCGCAGCTCCAGGTGGTGCCGGAGTCCTGGACGGTTTCCCTGAGGACGGCCGGGACGGTGAAGCCGGGCAGGCCGCACACACTGCCCGCCGCGGCCAGGCGCTGCGGTGCCGCCGGGCTGATGCGGGCGGGGGCGGCCAGCGGTGCGGGCGGGGCGCAGCCGGCCCGGGTACTGATCCGGTTCGCGGTGCCGGTCAGCAGCCGGACCAGCTGTTCGGGATCCGCGGTCTCCGGGGCGTACGCCTCGACCAGACCTGGCTGCCCGGCAGTGCAGGTCTCCGGGAGCTGAACCCAGGCGCGGCCGGGGGCGGCGCCCCCGCCCGGGAAGAACGACACGGTCGAGGCGTCGGGCCAGCGGCCGCCGGTGAAGGCGAAGTCGCCTCGTTCGCTGGTTCCCTGGATGTGGAGCGTCTGGGTACCGGAGCCCGGCAGTGCCGCCGCCCTGCGCTCGATGACGCAGTCGAACCGGGTCTTGCCGTCGTCGGTGCCGCTGCGCGGGCCGGGCCGGTCGGAGATCCTGCCCGCGCCGGTGAGTATCGTCTCGGCAGCCCCGGCTGTTACCGCGCCCCCGCACAGGGCAGCATCGCCGAACGCGTTCGTGTTCAGCCACAGATGCAGCCCGCCCAGGACGGCCACGGCGGTGACGGCGGCGGCGAGCGCCTTGCGCGGGAACTTGGCTGCCCGCTGTGGGGGTGTGGTCATCGTTCTCTACTTCCTGGTGCGGAGGGCGGAGTCGGCGTCTTCGCGGCCGGTGATGCAGCTCTGCCTGGCCTCGCCCTTGGCGTGCTCGTGGGCCACGGACCCGTTGGCCCCCTGCCCGGTCGCGAAGGAGTCGCTTGCGATCGTGTCGCCCTTGCCGTCGGCGTCCAGGATGGAGATGGTCTGCTGCATGACCCGTGCCTCGGCCTCGGAGTGGTGGCCGTAGTGTGCCGGCGCCACGCCGGGTTCCCTGCCTGTGGTGGAGGCCTCCAGAGCCGGGCCGAAACCGGTGCGGGCGTCCTCGCCCCCGGATTCGAGATCCCTGTCGGTCTCGAAGTTGCCCTGCCAGACGGGAGTGTCGTCGAACTTCCAGTCCCGGCCCTTGAGGCTTCCGTGTTCTTCGACATGATACCGAGGACGCCGTCCCGGGGGTCGTTGGCGAACCGGCCCTTGTTGCTGCCGTCGAGGTCGCCGAGGCCAGGTCGTGCAGGAACGGGGTGGAGTACCCATCGCCGTTCTACGGGAAGGTGACCAGGCTCTGGTAGCCGCGGACCCTCTGGCCGTGGTCCCGGCTGATGGCGTTGGGCGAGTCGCCGATCTGCTTGAGGTCGTAGCTCGCCAGCCCGGCCTTGTCCAACGTGATCGTTGAGCTTGCTGGTGAACAGGTCCGCGGTCATCACTTCGTAGTACGTCAGCACCTGCCACCCCCTACAGCCCGTTGAGTTTCGACTGACCGATCGGGCAGAACTGGTCGCCCAGGCCGACGTCATTGCGCACGAAGAGGCCGGAGGCGCCCCGCAGGGCGCTCTTCTCGGACCCCAGCCTCCCCATCAGAACCGCGACCTGCTTGTCCCACGTGTCGGCGACCTTCTTCAGGCCCAGGGCGGTGTCCCAGCCCTCGAAGCCCTTGACCGCGGTGTTCGTCGACTCGTCCGACTGCTCCGTCGCCGTCTTCGTGTTCGGCTGCAGCTCGGTCTCAATCATGTCCGCCGCCGCCTTCTTCTCCGCCGGGGTGGACGCGAAACCCCCCGACGCTCCGGGGGCCACAGGCCCAGCCGGTGCCCCGTTCAACCTCATGTCCACAGACCGCTCCGCCAAGGCCACGGACCGTCCGCGCCACTCCTGTTCGAAGTCCCCCGACATAACGCCTCCCTCGACCTCTCTTGATCCAAACATGGCAACTCCGCACGGACCAGGGGGTGTTGCATCAAGGAGACGTATGGGCTGACGGGACAAGGGCTTGTCACCTGGGAACACTCAAGCGATTTCCATAGGATCCGGTCTGTGAACGATGACGACGAGCCGGTCTTCAAACGAAGCAAGTGGGGCACGAACCGCTACTACTACAACCCTCGCAATCCCCTCGGGCTCACCCTGATCGTCATCAGCCTGCTCTTCGCCGGAACGGCGTTGATCCTCATGGCCAACCGCGCCGGCCCCTTCAAGCCGCCGCCCGATCCCGCGCCATGGAGCCCGCCACCGCCCAACTACTCCTGGCCGCCGCAGTCGAGCCCGCCTACCCCTGCTCCGACACCGGGCGGGTCAAGCACACCGGAACCATGACGGCAACGGGCCGTCGCCCGCTTCGTGGGGAACCCGCCCCGCCTCGGAAGGGAACCGCTAGGGCCGATCCTTCCGGTCAGCAACGGGCGTTGTGGCAGGTGGCGGGAGCACCGGCAGGTGATCGGCGGGCTTTCCCCGCGTCCCGAAGTCCGGCCCGGGCAGGCCACGCAAGACGCCGGACAGCTGCGGCGCCGGGGCATCCGACACACGATCCCGGAGAAGATCGACAGCCAGGCCGCCCGCCTGCGCAAAGGCTCACGCGGCGGACGACCACTCGGCTTCGACGAGGACCGGTGCAAGAAACGCGACACCGTCGAACGGGCCGTCAACCGGCTCAAGCAGCACCGAGCGGTGGCCACCCGCTGCGCGCCGAAGGGATCGAGGCGACCGAGGTCAACCATCCTGACAAGGACGCCCGGCGCCGCCACGGCAAGACCGACGTCATCGGCGCCGAGGCCGCAGCCCTCGCCAGTGGCTCCGAACGTGACCGGCCGGACAAGCCCTGGGCGGCGGACTTCGAGTACGAAGGGAGCCCCGACGGCTCCGGGTCCCAAACCGATTGCCGTCGGCACCCGGCACGGTGTGACATGTGGGCATGAGCAGAATGGCGCAGGTCATCGTGTTGGCGCGGTATGAGGACGAGGTGATGGAGCCGCTGACGCGGCCGGACGAGGCCCGCACCTGGCACGGCTGCTTCGTGCAGATCCCGTGGTTCGTTGGGGGCTGGCACATCGAATTCGAGCGGTGGAACCGGCGCCGCGGCGTGCTCAAGGACCTGGAGTCCCTGCCGTGGAACGAGCCCGCCTGCGTGCAGGTCATGCTGCACGACGAGGACGACGACCTGTTCGGTCTGTGGATGTTCCGCGGCGGAGTCCTCGTCGAGGTGGGCATCCCCGGCACCCAGCGGGTGCACATCGCCGCCCCGCCATGGGACGTGGACCCCGGCTTCCTGGTCCGGACCGGCCTGGACAGGGGAGAGGACCGGCACTCGCCAGAGCACGTACAAGACCCGCGGTCGTGCTGGTGACCCGGCCCAGACCGGGGCCGGACAGGTACTGAAGTCGCCGTCGCCGGTCCTGCAACGGGCGCGGCTCTGCAATTCCGGCAGCGCCCGCAGCCTCGGGTCAACGGCATCCGGAGGCGCGGTCTCCAACGGTGTGGTGGTCTGGCACATAAGACGGCGGCTGACTGTGATGACCGGCCACATATGCCGTTGACCTGGGGACTTCTACGTTATGGCGACACCGATCGTCCCCGCAGACCCCCTGGAAGTGGTGTTCATGGCCTCCCCCGAGACCGCTCCCCCGACCGCCGGATCCATCAAGAGAATCGTCGCCGCCAGCCTCATCGGGACCACCATCGAGTGGTACGACTTCTTTCTCTACGGCACCGCCGCCGCGTTGGTGTTCAACAAGCTGTTCTTTCCGACCGGCGATCCGCTGACCGGGACGCTGATCGCATTCATCACCTACGCCATCGGGTTCCTGGCCCGGCCGCTCGGCGGGGTGGTGTTCGGGCACTTCGGCGACAAGGTCGGCCGCAAGAAGCTGCTGGTGCTCAGCCTGCTCATGATGGGCGGGGCGACCTTCGCCATGGGGCTGCTGCCCACGTACGCCAGCATCGGCGTCGGGGCTCCCGTGCTGCTCACCGTCCTGCGGCTGGTGCAGGGCTTCGCCCTCGGCGGGGAGTGGGGCGGGGCGGTGCTCATCGTCTCCGAGCACGGCGGGGCCGAGCACCGGGGGTTCTGGGCCTCCTGGCCGCAGTCCGGTGCGCCGGGCGGGAATCTGCTGGCCACCGGGGTGCTCGCCCTGCTCGCCGGTGTGCAGTCCGACGCGGCGTTCCTCGCCTGGGGCTGGCGCGTTCCGTTCCTGCTCTCCGGGGTTCTGGTGATCGTCGGCCTGTGGATCCGCCTGTCCGTCTCCGAGTCGCCCGTGTTCCTCGCCGCGCAGGCAGCCAGGCAAGGGCGCAAGGACGAGGCTCCCGTCGTCCAGGTGTTCCGCCGCAGCCGGCGCCAGGTGCTGACCGCCATCGGCACCCGGTTCGGCGAGAACATCTCCTACTACGTGCTGACCTCCTTCCTCCTCGTCTACGTCACCGTGCACTTGGGGCTGGCCAAGAGCACCGCGCTGAACGCCGTCCTCATCGGCTCGGCCGTCCACTTCGTCACCATCCCGGCCTGGGGCGCGCTCTCGGACCGGATCGGGCGGCGGCCGGTGACGCTGATCGGCTCGGTCGGCATGGCCCTGTGGGCGTTCGCGTTCTTCGCACTGGTCGACTCGGAGTCCTTCGCCGTCATCACCGTCGCCGTCACCGCCGGACTCCTCCTGCACGGCGCGATGTACGGCCCCCAAGCCGCCTTCATCACCGAGATGTTCGACACCGACGTCCGCTACTCCGGCGCCTCGATGGGCTCGCAGCTCGCCTCGATCGTCGCCGGCGCGCTGGCCCCGCTCATCGCCGTCGAGCTCCTGAAGGACTACGGCTCGTCCATACCCGTCTCCCTCTATCTCTGCGCGGCCGCCGTGGCGACCACCCTCACCGTCGCCTTCGCGCGGGAGACCCGGGGCCGCGACCTGGCCAAGTCCGGTACCGGGCCGGCGGCCGCCGCCGGTGGGCGGACGGCTCCCCTTCCGGCCGCCCTCGACCACCCCGCCTGATTCGCGCGCCGCGGCCACGGGAGAATGCCGCCATGACCTCCCCGAGGGAATCCCCCCTGCTCGAACTGCTTGAACTGTTCGAGCTGCTGCGCCGCGGCGCGCCGGTCGAGCAGTTCACCCGGCCCGCCGCCAACGCCCGTACCGCCGGGGCGGGTGCCGCCGAGCAGGCCCTCGTGGAGGAGGCCACCCGGGTGGCGCTGGACATCCGGCGCACGCTCGACCAGCACCGGCGGCGCGAGGCCGAGCTCACGGCCCTGTTCGACACGGCCGGCGACCTCGCCGCCCTGCGCGACCTCGACGCCGTGCTGAGGGCCATCGTCCACCGGGCCCGGATGCTGCTGGGAACCGACGTCGCGTACCTGACCCTCAACGATCAGGTCATCGGGGACACCTTCATGCGCGTCACCGACGGCTCGGTGTCGGCCGCCTTCCAGCAGCTGCGGCTCGGGATGGGCGAAGGGCTCGGGGGTCTCGTCGCCCAGACCGCCCGACCGTACGCCAGCGCCGACTACCGCACCGACGACCGCTTCCGGCATACGGACACCATCGACAACGGGGTCCGTGAGGAGGGCCTGCGCGGCATCCTCGGAGTCCCGCTGCGCGTCGGGACCCGTGTGATCGGGGTGCTGTACGCCGCCGACCGGGCGGTCCGCGACTTCGCGCCCGACGCGGTCGCGCTGCTCTCCTCCCTCGCCGACCATGCCGCCGTGGCCATCGACAGCGCCCGGCTGCTCGAAGAGACCCGTACCGCCCTCGTGGAACTCGGGGTCGCCACCGAGACCGCCCGCGCCCAGAGCGAGGCGACGCGGCTCGCGGCCGAGACCCACGACCGGCTCACCCGGCTCGTGCTGCGCGGCGGGGACGTGTCCGACGTCGCCCGGGAGGTCGCCGCCCTGCTGGGCGGCAGCCTGGTCGTACGCGACGCCGACGGCGCCGAGCTCGCGCGGGTCGCTACGGATCCGGCCGGCCCGTCGGCGGGCCCGCCGGCCCACGCGCTGGCGGCCTCGCGCTCCGGCGGCCGGGCGGTCGCCGTGGACGGGGTCTGGGTCTGCGCGGTGCTGGCCGGGCCGGAGCTCCTGGGCAGCATCACCCTCGGCGGGCGCGGCGACGACCTGCCCGACACCGAGCGGCGGCTGTTCGAGCGGGCCGGCCTGGTGACGGCACTGCTGCTCCTGCTGCGCCGGTCCATCGCGCACGCCGAGGACCGGGTCCGCGGCGAACTGCTCGGTGACCTGCTGGCTCCGGCGGCCCCCGGCCGGGTCCGCGACACCGGCAGCCGGACGATCCGGGCCCGAAAGCTCGGGGTCGATCTCGCCCGGCCGCACGCCCTGGTGGTGCTCCACTGCGACGCCGCGCAGCGGTCGCGGCTGGCGGCGGAGGCCGGCCGGCACGCGCGCGCCCAGGGCGGCCTGGCCGGGCTGCACGAGGGCCGCGTCGTCCTCCTCGCCCCGACCGACAGCCCGGGCCCGCTCGCCCGGTCGCTCGCCGCCGAACTCGGGCAGGCCCTGGGCACCCCGGTCACCGCGGGCTCCGCCGGGCCCGCCGCCGGCCCGGAGGGCCTGCCGGGCGTGTACGCCGAGGCGTTGCGCTGCCTGGAGGCCCTGCACGCCCTCGGTCACACCGGTGACGGGGCCGGCCTGCACGACCTCGGGTTCCTCGGAGTGCTGCTCGGTGACGGGGCGGACGTGGGCGCGTACGTGGACCGGGTGCTGGGGCCGGTCATCGCGTACGACACGCAGCGCGGAACGGAACTGGTGCGCACCCTGGAGGCGTACTTCGCGCACGGGTCCAGCCTGAACCGCACCAAGGACGCGCTCCACGTGCACGTCAACACGGTGGTACAGCGCCTCGACCGGATCCGGCAGATCCTGGGCGGGGACTGGAACACCCCCGCCGGGGCCCTGGAGGTCCAGCTCGCCCTGCGGATCCTGCGGGTGGCGGCGGCCCGGCCCCGGACCGCGCCCGTGCCGCCCTCCCCCGCGTCCTCCTATCCGACCTCGCGGTGAGAGGCCCACGCCCCGAGGGTGAAGTCCTGCCCCCGGCGGCGGACTTCTACCGCTCCGGCTCCGCCGAAGTGGGCGGGTACGAGCAGCTCGTTCCGGTCGGCGGCGCGTTCGAGGATGCGGCGGCGGCTCGCGGCGGCCTGCGCCGCGTCCATGCAGAAGCAGCTGTTGCAGGCGGGTTCCAGGATCTGCACGGGGCTGTGCAGCAGATCGCCGACGAAGACGGCCCGGTCGGTGCCGGAGGTCAGTCGTACCACGGAGGATCCGGGGGTGTGCCCGGGCGCGGACTCGAGGGTGAGGTGCTCGTCGATGCGGTGGGCGCCGCCCCAGAGCACCACCTGTCCGGTGCGGTGGACCGGCGCGATGCTGTCCTCGTAGATCAGCCGGTCGTCCTCTCGGAGGCCGCCGCCGTACCCGTTGCCGGGGCCGAAGTGGTGGTCGTCCGCGGTCGGGAGGAGATACCGGGCATTGGGGAAGGCGGGTACCCAACCCCCGTCCGCCGCGACGGTATTCCAGCCGACGTGGTCGCCGTGGATGTGGGTGTTGACGACGATGTCCACGTCCTCGGGCCGTACTCCGGCCGCCCGCTCCAGCTCCCCGAGAAAGTCTCCGTCCCGCTGGTGGAAGAGCGGCGAACCGGGCCGCTCGCGCCCGTTGCCGACGCCCGTGTCGATCAGCACTGTCTTCCCGGCGCTGCGCAGGACCCAGGTCTGGAGGGCGAGGACCGCCCGGTCGCTGTCGGCCTCCCAGTGGTCCGGTGACAGCCAGTCCCCGTTCTCCTTCCACGCCTCGGCCCCGACCTCCGGTACGAGGCTGCGCGCGGGCCCGAGCGGCCCCTGCCACTCGACGACCCGGGTGACCTCGACGTCGCCCAGCACGATGCTCTGCCTGCCCTGTGTGCCCTGCTCGTTCTCGTTGCTCATGACGTCGAGTCTACGAAGGGGAGTTGAGTCGCTCAATGCCTGCCCGGCTCATTGGAATACGCAGCCGTCTCATCCCTGGCGCCTGCGCGTTACTCTGTCCCCATGGATGTGGTGAGCGACGCCATCGCGGCCGTCCGGATCGGACAGCCCTCCTCCAACCGGTTCAGGGTGGGCGGCAGTTGGTGTGCGCGCTTCGCCCCGTACGACGGCGCCGGTTTCCACGTCGTACTCGAGGGCAGCTGCTGGCTGCTGCCCGACGGGGGCGGCCCGCCGATATCCCTGGCCCCGGGCGACGCGGTGCTGCTGCCGCACGGTACGGGGCACGTGATCGCCGACTCCCCCGCCGACGCGGCGGCCGTGGCGCGGGCGGTGCCGTTCGAGCTCCTGCCCGGGGGAGCGATGCCGGGCGGGCGCCGGCAGGAGGCTTCCGGCGGGGTGGAGATGCTGTGCGGCAAGTACCGGCTCGACCGCAGCCGCGTGCACCCGCTCATGCTGGAGCTGCCGCAGGTGGTCCATCTGCCTCATCGGGTCGGATCACACTCCGAACTGCGCGCCGCGATCGCCCTGCTGGGGGGCGAGCTGGCCGATCAGCGGCCGGGGGCCTGCATGGCGGTGCCCAGCCTGCTCGATCTCCTGCTCGTCTACATGATCCGATCCTGGATGTCCGAGGGCGAGGGCGGAGCCTGGTCGGCCGTACTGGGCGATCCGGTCGCCGCCGCCGCGCTGCGGGCGCTGCATTCGGATCCGGCCGCCCCCTGGACGAACGAGCGCCTCGCCGCCGAGGCGGGCGTCTCCCGTCCCACGCTGGCGCGCCGGTTCACCACACTGGTCGGCCGCCCGCCCATGGCGTACCTGACGTGGTGGCGGCTGACGTACGCCGCCACCCTGCTCCGCGACACCCCGGATCCCCTGGCCGCCATCGCGCGCCGGGTCGGGTACGGCACTCCGTACGCCTTCTCGCACGCCTTCAGCAGGGAGTTCGGGACGACACCGGGCCGCTACAGGGCCACGGCGGGCCAGGCTTCGTAGACGACGGGACGCCCGCGAGCGGCGGGGCGGGTCGCCGCCACCGCCGCCCGGGTCGGCGTCACAGGACCGGCTGCCGGCTGCCGGCTGCCGACGGCCGGCTCAGCGGCGGACCGGGCACTGCTTCCAGGAGAAGTGGTACACGCTGTTGATGCTGCCGTCCGTGGAGTCGACGGTCATGTAGCTCGTCTTGTTCTTGTCGGAGGTCCCGACGTCCGCGCGCAGTTCGGTGTTGATGTTGAAGTTGCGCTGCTCGCCGCAGGGGGCGAAGACGAGGGCCTCGATGCCGGTGGTGTCCGTCACCTGCCAGTTGTCGCTCAGCTCGCCATGGAACTGGTGGGTCCGGTTGGCGGTCTGGCTCATGCCCTGGAAGTAGTAGCTGGCCTTCTGGGTACCGGTCGCCCCGGGCTCCAGCTTGCCGTAGCCCCGGTAGTCGACGTGGGACACCGCGTACGTGTAGCCCTGCGGGACGTGCACGAGGAGGGAGAGGAGGCAGTTCTTGCGGCCTTCGGTGGCGGCGACGCCCCCGCCGGCCGAGGCCATGTACTCGCTGTAGGTGACGGTGAAGGCCGAGTTGTCGGCGGCCACGGCGACGGCGGCGCTGCCGGGGCGGCAGCCCGAGCCGTTGACCGAGGCGACGTCGACGGCCACCCGGCCCGGGGGTGCGGCGGCAGAGGAGGAGGTGGCCCCGGCCGACGGTGAGAGCGTGACGAGGCATCCGGTCACGGCTGCGGCGGTCAGTGCGGCGCGAGCCTTGCGGGTGGTGCGAGGTGACTTGATCACGTCGCCATGGATAGCCGCCGAGCGCGACCGGGTACGCGCCCTCACCCGGTCGGACGGGCCGATTCACCGGAGAAACGATTCAGCACTGCGGAACGGACGTCCGAATGGCCCTCGCCTCCCACCTTCACCCGCCCCACTCGCGCCTTTTCGCACTAAAAATCCCCTTTTTCATATGATGGGCGTCCCGCCGACGGAGGAGAGCTCATGCCCGGCCTGCCTGGTCTGCCCGGTCCGCTCGTACGGCGGTCCGCCGTGCTGTCCGCATGCGTGGCCGTGGCCGCCGCCCTCGCATCCCTCACCACCCCCGCCCCGCCCGCCTCCGCCGCAGCGGTCCCCGGGCACGAATCCCCTCCGGGGCACCACCACGCCGACGGCCGTGCGTCCACGGCCGAGGCCGACCCCGACGAAGCCGCCGTCATCGGCGAGGAGCACGCCCGCGCCCACGCGGAGCGGCGGAGCGCGGCCAAGGGCCCCAAGGAATACCCCCAGTCGAAGCGCACCGAGAGCCTGGCCGCCCTCAAGTCCTCACAGCAGCGCACCAACGCCCCCTTCAGCGCAGCGCAGTTCGGCCGCTTCACGGAGTTCTTCCCCTCCCCCGACTTCGGCGTCCACACCGCACTGCTGCCCACCGGCAAGGTGCTGCTCTTCTCCTTCGAGCGCGTGGAGACCAACCCCACCAAGGAGACCGGGCCCACCGACCGCATCGGCCGCACGAACGCCGGCCGCGCCTTCCTCTGGGACCCGGCCAAGGGCACCGGGGCGCGGGCGTTCAAGAAGGTGGAGCCCCCGACCGTCCTGATGCCGGACGGTACGTACACACCCCGCCCCGCGCCGTTCTTCTGCGCGGGGCACGCCTTCCTCCCCAACGGCATGGTCGGGGTCTTCGGCGGAAACACCGGCGGCAAGGGCGGCAGCGGCGCCAAGCTGTCCTTCGTGTTCGACCCCTGGACCGAAACCTGGTTCCGCAATCAGGACATGGCCGTCGGCCGCTGGTACCCCTCGGTCGTGACGGGCGCCGACGGGCGCCAGATCATCATGTCCGGCCAGTCCGAGCGGGGTACGGGCACACCCACCCCGGTCGTGGAGCGCTTCCCCGCGCTGCGCCATCCCGTGCCCTGGCGGACGTACGACATCCCGGTCGGCCTGGCAGCGGAGCGGCTGCGCGCGGACGCCCCCTTCCGCAACGACTATCCGCAGCTCTTCTCACTGCGCGACGGCATGATCTGCGGGCTCGGCCGCGACGCCGATCAGCAGTGGCTCTTCGACCCGGTCAAGGAGACCCGGACCGATCTGCCGCGGCGGCCCGCCGACTTCCGGGGCTACGGGTCGGCCGTGCCGCTGCCGGCCGGGTTCCGCGGCCCGGACTCCGTACTGGTGCTCGGCGGCGATCCGCACGACCGGAACACCTACCGGCTGTCCGGCGGCCGGTGGACCACCGAGGAGCCCCGGGCCTTCGGCCGCACGCAGGACGACACCCTGATCCTGCCGGACGGCACGCTGCTCACGGTCAACGGCGCCCTGGACACCCGGGATTACGGACACGGACCGTTCAATCCGAAGGCCGACCTCTCCTACCGGCGGATCGAGCTGCGCGACGCCAAGGGCCACTGGAAGCTCGGACCCGCCCAACGGCTGCCCCGCGGCTACCACTCCAACGCCCTGGTGCTGCCGGACGGCCGGATGATGGTGACCGGCGACGAGCTCCAGCAGATCGCCAACGACCCCGACATCAGGGACGAGATGGACGGCAGCATCGAGCTGTACGAGCCCGCGTACCTGCACCGGGGCGGCAGCCGGCCGGCCCTGGACCGGGTGCCCGGGGGCGAGTTGGGCTACGGGGCCACGTTCGAGGCGGGCAGCTCGACGGCCGCCCGGGTCAAGCGTGCCGTACTGCTGGCACCGACGACCGTCACCCATGCGGTGAACACCAGCCAGCGCCATCTGGAGCTGCCGATCACCGGCGTACGCGGCTCCGCGATCGGGCTCCGGACCCCGCCGAGTGCGGCGGACGCCCCGCCCGGGTACTACATGCTGTTCCTGCTCGACGCGAAGGGCGTGCCGAGCACGGCGAAGTGGGTCAAGCTGGGGCGCCGCCCGTAGTGGCCGCCGCCGCCGGCAGCAGCGGCCGCCGCGCACCCGTTGCGGTCGGCTCCTCGCACGTCAGGGCCCGGGCGGGGTTTCGACCCGGGCCAGCCAGGCGGTGAGGAGCGCCTCCAGTTCGGCCGCCTGCCGCGGGGTCAACCCTTCGAGCAGGCTGCGCTCGTTCTCCATGTGCTCGGTGAACGCCCGGTCGATCAGCTCGCGCCCGGCCGGCGTGAGCGCGACCACGCGCCCGCGGCCGTCGGCGGCCGAGCGGCGGCGCGCGACGAGGCCGCCCCGTTCCAGCCGGTCGATGCGCTTGGTCATCGCGCCCGTCGTGACCATGGTGTGCACCGCCAGCTCGCCGGGGGCCCGCTCGTACGGCGCTCCCGCACGCCGCAGGGCCGCGAGCACGTCGAACTCACCTTCGCTCAGGCCGTAGCGGCGGTAGACGAGGCAGAGCCGGTCGGTCAGGAGCAGCCCGAGCCGGTGCAGCCGCCCGATCACCCCCTGCGGGGCGACGTCGACGTCCGGGCGCTCCCGCGCCCACTCGGCCTGGATGCGGGCGACGTGATCGGCGGGCACGCCCGCCCGCGCCTGGGTTTCGTACGGTTCCGGTCTCACCCGAACAGTATAGCTTCCATGGAAGGTATTATATCTTCCATGGAAGCCAACCTCCGGTGGTCACTGGTCACGGCGATAGCCCCGATCGCGTGGGGCACGAACTACTACGTCACCCGCGAGTTCCTGCCCGCCGGCCACGCGCTGTACGGCGCGGCCTTCCGGGCGCTGCCCGCGGGCCTGCTGCTCCTGGCCGTCCGCCGGAAGCCGCCCCGGGGATCCTGGTGGTGGAAGTCCCTGCTGCTCGGCTTCCTCAACATGAGCGCGTTCTTCGCCCTGATCTACGTCGCCGCGCAGCGCCTGCCGACCAGTGCGGCCTCGACCGTCATGGCGACCGCACCGCTGGTGATGATGCTGTTCGCCTGGGCGCTGATCGCGGAGCGGCCTGGGCCGCTCCAGCTGGCCGGCGCCGGCCTCGGCGTGGCCGGGGTGTCACTGATGCTGCTCACCGGGGCAGTCCCGATGGACCCGGTCGGCGTACTGGCCTCCGTGGCCGCGATGGCGATGTCCTCGTTCGGCTACGTCCTGGCCAAGCGGTGGAGCGCGGAGGTCGACGTCCTCGCGTCGACGGCGTGGCAGTTGCTGGGCGGCGGGCTCCTGCTGCTGCCGTTCGCCGTCGCCGTGGAGGGATCGCCGCCCGCCCTCGGCCTTCCCGAGCTACTCGGATTCGCCTACGTCGCGGTCGTCGCGACGGCGGTGGCCTTCGCCGCGTGGTTCACGGGGCTTCGGCGACTGCCGGCGGCGGCGGTCGGCCTGCTCGGGCTGCTGAATCCGGTCACGGGGGTGCTGTTGGGCACGGCGATCGCCGGAGAAACGCTCACGATCCGACAGATCTGCGGCCTGCTACTGACCCTGACGGGCATCCTGCTCGGACGGAAGGGAGGATTCCTCACAGTTCGTAACGGGAGGAATTCGGCACGTAGCGATAACATAAATTCCGGACTGAATTGCCGTCAATAAGAGTTTGGTACATATCTCGATTAGATAACGAGATCTCCAAAATGGCCTGGACCAATAACGCCCTATGCGCGTAACTGTCCTTGCCTGCAAGCAAGTTGACGGTTCATCAAATTCAGCCAGCAGGTAACGTTCTGATATCTCGGGCCCCATTCCCGTTTGTCCGAATTCTCCACCGCGCCGGTCTGGCAGGCTTCCGCGCACCCACTCCTCCCGACCAAGGATTTGAGGTGCGCATGACTAGACATCGCAGGAAGCAGCGCGAACACAGGCGCAAACCGCGCCGGTTGATACTCCTCACCGCCGCCATGGCCACGGCGGCGGTGATAGCGGGCGGCATCGCCTACTCCGGGCTCGGCGACGACGCCCAGGCAGGGACGCCCGTACTGGCCGAAGCGGCCGCGGACTCCCTCACACCGGCCGCCGCACCGGCCCGTGACGCGGAGCCGGCGCCCATCGTGGGCGAGCCCGCCAACGAGACCGCCAAGGGCATGGTCTTCGACGGCCTCAAGGCCGCACCGAAGGGCGACCGTTGCGTCGGCGTCTACCGCACGGAGGCCGGGCTCTGCACGCACGGCCCCGACGCCCCGCCCAAGGACGTGAACATCAAGGCCGACGTGGCCCCCGTCGTGAAGACGAAGGCCCCGGCCGCCGACCCGGCGAAGCCCGAGTCCGGCGACCCGGCCGCCGCGGCCGAAGGCGCCGGGCGTCCTCAGGACGCGCCCGCCGCCGACGCCCAGTCCGCCAAGTCCGCGCCCGCCGCGGCGCCCTCGCCGGCCGCTGCCGGCGGCAGCAGCCAGGGCGTCGCCGCCGGTCCCGCCGGCCAGACCGTCCAGTGCGACGGCGACGGCAGCACCGGCAACCGCGTCCAGGTCGTGTACGTCCACGGCTCCGACCGCGACCGGTACTCCGAGTACCTCGCCTCGTTCCGCAAGTGGGCGGCCGACGCCGACCTCATCTACTCGACGAGCGCCCAGGAGACCGGCGGCATCCGCCACATCCGCTTCGTCACGGCCGCGGACTGCACGCCGACGGTGCTCAACATCGAGCTCCCGGCCTCCGCGCTCTCCGAGTTCAGCGCGACCAACAACGCGCTCGCCGACAAGGGCCTCGACCGCCGCGACCGCAAGTACATGATCTTCGCGGAAACCCAGGTCTACTGCGGCATCGGCACCTTCGCGGGCGACGAGCGGCCCGGCCAGGACAACCAGAGCAACTTCGGCCCCTCCTACGGCCGTACGGACTCCGGCTGCTGGGGCGGCCACACCGCGGCGCACGAGCTCGGCCACAACCTCGGCGCGGTGAACAACAGCGCCCCCAACACCAGCCGCGGCGCCCACTGCACGGACGAGTGGGACGTCATGTGCTACTCGGACACCCCGTACTACCCGCAGATGCGCAACGTGTGCACCAACCAGGCCGCCGAGAACATCCTGGACTGCAACCACGACGACTACTTCCACACCAACCCCAAGGCGGGCAGCTACCTCGCCACGCACTGGAACATCGCGAACAACCAGTTCCTGATGAAGGCCAACGGCGGCGGCGGTGGCACGAACCCCGACCCGAACCCGAAGCCCACGCCCACGCCCAGCCCCACGAAGAAGCCCACCCCGACGCCGACCAAGAAGCCCACGGGCGGCCCGAAGGTCACGGCGGCCCAGATCCAGGCGAACTCCGTCGTGGTGAGCTGGCCCAAGGTGGACGGAGCCGCGTGGTACCAGGTCCTGCTGAACGGCAAGCACCTGACCTGGGTCCAGTCCCAGGCGCTGCGCATCTACAACCTCCAGCCCGGTACGCAGTACAAGATCGCCGTCTCGGTCCGCGACACCGCCGGCCATGACAGCGGAGCCGGCCCGACCACGGCCTTCCGTACGACGGGCGCGGGCGGCGGCACCACCACCCCCGGTGCCCGCTACACGCTCGGCAACGGCAGCACCGGCATGGCCGCAGAGCTGTGGGGCGGCCGCAGCGCCGACGGCACGGTGCTCGTCGGCGGCCGTGCCAACGGCTACGCCCAGCAGCAGTGGCTCTTCGAGGACGCGGGCAGCGGGCTCGTCCGCATCAAGTCCGCCGTCTCCGGCAAGTGCCTGCAGGCGGGCGGCGCACCGGCCGCCGGCATGTGGATCGCGCAGCAGCCCTGCGGCGGCGACTCCGCGCAGCAGTGGAAGCTGGCGTCCCGCGGCGGCGGTGTGACCGTCACCGACGCGAGCGGCGGCTACGCGCTGACCGTGAGCAGCCGCCCGTACTACGGCGCCTGGCTGCTCGACCTCCAGCGCGCCGACGGCCGCGCGGCCCAGGTGTGGACGGTCCAGAAGGTCGGCTGACCTTCCGGCACCGCCCCTGCCGTCCGCCGGTGTACGGCCGCCCCGCGCGGCCGTACACCGGCCCCCTCATCTCCCGCACCGCGGCTCACTCCCGCAGCGCAGCACCTCGCATCCCACCGCACCAGGAGCACCCAACGATGCGTACACGTCCCGCCTTCCCGGTCCGCAGCGGACTCGGCTTCCTGTTCCTGTTCCTCGTCCAGGCGCTGGCCGTGGCCCTACCCATCGAGGCCCAGGCCCACGGCGACACCGTCAAGGTCGTGGTCACCGGGCAGCGGGAAGGCCATGTCACCACCGAGATCACCTGGGAGAACGACGGGGACGCCATCGAGGAGGCGGTCGCCGCCACGGTGAACTCGACCAGCCCCGACGGCTCCCGCACGATGGGGCCCTGGCGGCTGGTCCGCGACGCCGGGACGCGTACCGGCTGGAGCACGGCCGAGGTACTGCCGCCCGGCACCTGGAAGGTGTCCGTCGACGTGGGGTTCCCGTCGCTGGGGCACGGCGAGAAGGAGATCGCCGTTCCGGTGGTCGACCCGGCGCCCTCCGGGGCCGTGCCGAGCGCGGCCGCCCCGTCCGCCTCCGCCCCGCCCGCCCCCTCCGGCGCCTCTGCCGGGCCGGTGTCCTCCGCGTCGGCGGCCCCGGCTACCGCCACGGCTGCGGCCGGTGAGAGCGAGGGCGGCGACCGTACCGTCTGGTGGACCACGGCGGGCGTGGCCGTGATCGCCCTGGCCGGCGCCGCCGCCGGCGTACTGCTGCGCCGCTCGCGGGCCCGCAGGCGCTGATGGCGTGGGCGGCGGGGAGGAGCGCGGGCGCGGTGGCCGAAGGCCGCGGTACGACCTGACAGCCGAACGGGTCCGCGTTGACAGTGGAATTCGCCGTGCCGTTCATTCGGCGCATGCACCTCACCACCCCCGCCGTACGCTCCACCCTCCGCGTCGTCCGCCCTTTCCACACCTTCGAGGGCGAGGGCTTTCCCGTACGCCGCCCGTTCCCGCAGCCGGAACTGCCGCTGGCCGACCCGTTCCTGATGGTGGAACAGGTCGGCCCGCACGTGCTCGGACCGGGTGAGGCCAAGGGCGTACCGCCGCACCCGCACCGCGGATTCGAGACCATCCAGTACGTCATCGAAGGCGCGATGGAGGACATCGACTCCGCGGGGCACAGACGGGTCATGCGTCCCGGCGAGGTGCAGTGGCTCACGGCCGGGTCGGGTCTCGTCCACCTCGCCCGCCCCACCCCCGAACTGCTCGCCGACGGCGGCCCGCAGCACCTGCTCCAGATCTGGCTGAACCTCCCGGCCCGCCTCAAGGCGACGCCGCCGCGCGTCCGGTACGGCTCCGCCCCCGGCGACATCCCCCGGGTCGTCACCGAGGACGGCGGCGCCGAGCTCACGGTGATCAGCGGTGGCACCCACGGAGTGCGGGGCCCCTTCGAGAGCCACACTCCGGTGCTCGTCGTACACGCCCGCCTCGCGGCGGGCGGCCGCGCCGAGTTCACCGTCCCGGCCGGGCACAACGCCATGCTGTACGTCCTGTCCGGGAGCGCGGCCACCCCCGACGCCCGCCTCCCCGACGGCCACCTCGCCATCCTCGGCCGGGAGGCGGAGCGGTTCGCGGTCGAGGCCCCGGACGGCGCGGCCGAGGTGTTGGTCCTGGCCGGCGAACCGCTCGGTGAGCCCGTGGCCCGCACCGGCCCGTTCGTCATGAACACCGCCGCCGAGATCCACCAGGCCCAGATGGACTACCAGCACGGCCTGATGGGCCACATCGACATCTGAGACAGGGCCGCCCCGGTCAGGGAGCGGGGTCCGATCGGAACGGCAGCTCCTACCCCCGGGCCTCGGGGAAGCCGTAGTTGTAGACCGGGAACACCTCGGGGCGGCCGCCCGTGCTGTGCCAGCCCTGGGCTTCCACGACGGGCATCAGCTTCTCCGCGAACACGTTCGCGTGCAGCTCGCTCTCCCACATGTCGTAGACGTCCAGGCCCTCGGCGCTCACGACGCAGACGTGGGAGAGGCAGCCGTCGAACATCCCGGGGACGGACAGGAGCTCCGCGTGGAGGGCGTCGTACTGCTCTGCCGTGATGCCGGGGACGGTGGCGTGCATCAGGATCGCCATGGCAGGTCACTCCTCGCGTGCGGGGGTCAGGACCCTCCCGGCGCCGCCCGGTGGCGGCCCCTGTCCACGGGGACAGGACAGCACGCAAACGAGGGGACGGCATCCGCGAACGGTGCCGTCCCCTCGAAGGGCCAGGTCAGACGGTCTCGGCAGGCTCCGGCTGCGCCACCTTCGCGGGAGCCGCGGCGGGCGTGCCCGCCTCGACGGTGCGCGGTCCGTGCGCTCCGCGCAGGCCGATCCAGCTGATCACCGCGACCAGGGCGAACGCGACCGACCCGATCCAGAAGGTGAGGGTGAACCCGGACTCGGCGGGCAGGGCCGGGACACCGGCGGGCAGGTGCTCGATGGTCTTCGACGCCAGGATCGTGGTGACGATGGCGCTGCCGATCGCGCTGCCGGTGGAGCGGGAGATCGAGTTGATGCCGTTGGCGATGCCGCTCTGGTGGTGCGGGACGCTCGCCATGATGACGGCGGGCATGGCCGCGTAGCCGAAGCTGACGGCCGCGCCGACGACCAGGCCCGCGCCGATCACCGAGAAGCTGTGGCCGTGGTCCAGCGCGAGCCAGCCGAATCCGACGGCGCCGAGGCCGGCGGCGAGGCCGAGGGCCACGCGGGGGCCGCGGTGGCGGACCAGCTGGCCGCCGATGGGCGAGGCGAGCAGGGAGACGATCGCGCCGGGCAGCAGGAACTGGACGGATGCGCGAAGGATGGAGGCGTCGAACCCGTAGCCGGTGAGCTTCTCGGGCATCTGGACGAGGTACGAGACGCCCAGGAAGTTCGCGAACATGCCGAAGCCGACGAGGATGCCGGCCAGGTTGGCCATGAGCACCGGGCGGTGGACGAACATCCGCATGTCCACGAGCGGCTCGCTGACCTTGAGCTCTGTGAAGACCCAGACGGCGGTCATGACGGCGGCGCCGGCGAAGCTGCCCAGCGTACGGCCGGAGGTCCAGCCCCACTCATGGCCCTGCGAGATCGGCAGCAGGAGCAGCAGGAGGGTGATGCCGAGGGTCAGCGCGCCGAGGAAGTCGGTGCGGCCGCCGGTCTTGTGCCGGGTCGCGGGGACCAGGAAGGCGACGGCGAGCAGGGCGAGGGTCGCGAAGCCGGTCGCCATCCAGAAGGCGTTGCGGTAGTCGGCGTCGGAGCCGGACGTGAGCAGGCCCGTGGCGACGAGTGCCAGGCCGCTGCCGAAGGCGAGGGTGCCGCTGACCAGGGCCATCGCTCCGGGGAGCTTCTGCGGGCGGACTTCCTCGCGCAGCACCGAGAGGGCGAGCGGGAAGATCGCGGTGGCGGCGCCCTGCAGCACGCGGCCCAGGATCAGCAGCGGGAGCGAGGTCGCGAGGGCGGCGATGACGGAGCCGACGACCATGACGCCGAGCACGGCCACCAGCGTGGGCTTCTTGCCGTGCTGGTCGCCGAAGCGGCCGAGCAGCGGGGTGAAGACGGCGGCGGACAGCAGGGTGGCGGTGGTCACCCAGCTCACGTTGGCGGTCGAGGTGCCCAGGTCGGTGCGGATGAGGCCCAGGATCGGAACCGGCAGGGTCTGCATCATCGACACGACCATGGCGGCAAGGCTCAGGGCGAAGACGATGATCGTCTCGTTCCTGTTCTTGGCCTCGGCGGGGGTGGGGGCGGCGGTGCTCATGCTGGCAGGACCTTCTTAGTGCTTCAGATCGCAGATGTTTGATGTCATCAAGTAACTCCACAGACGGTAGACGTCGATAGTTAAAGTGGTCAAGTAAACAATTGACAATGTCAACCACCTGAGTACGCTCGAAGCCATGAGCGCCACCACCCCCACCGCCCCCACCAAGCTCGAGCTCCTTGAGCTGCTCGCCGCCATCGGAACCGCCCAGTGGCGCGATTTCGCCGCCGCGGCGGCCCACTACGGCCTCACCTCCACCCAGGCCCGGGTCCTCGCCCAGCTCAACGGCCCGCTCCCGATGCGCGGCCTGGCCACCCTCCTGGTGTGTGACGCATCGAACGTCACCGGGATCGTGGACCGCCTGGAAGCCCGCGAGCTGGTGCGCCGCGAGGCCGACCCCTCCGACCGCCGCGTCAAGAACGTCGTGGCCACGGAGGCGGGCCGGGAGATCATCCGGCGCGTGCGCGAGGAGATGCAGGCGACCCACGGCGCGCTGGACACCCTCGACGAGACCGAGAGCGCGACGCTCTACGCCCTGCTGGAGCGGCTGCGCCCGACCATGGAGAAGGACGCGTAGGAAAGCCCCTGCACCGGGAGGCGGCCCTCAGGCCTCGCGCAGCGCCGCGGCCGCCTGCTCGGGTGCGATGTCGTTGATGAACTGGCCCATCCCGGACTCGGTTCCGGCCGGGTACTTGAGCTTGTCGGCGGCCCGCCGGGTCGTGAACAGCTCCAGGTGGAGTGCGTACAGCTCCCGGCCGGTCCGTACGGGGGCCTGGTGCCAGGCCGAGATGTACGGGGCCGGCGTCGGGAAGAGCCGGTCGAAGCGCCCGAGCAGGTCCAGGTGCAGGACGGCCAGCTCGGCCTGCTCGGGTCCGGTCAGGGCGGGCAGGTCGGGCACGCGCCGGTGCGGGTAGAGGTGCACCTCGTACGGCCAGCGCGCGGCCTCCGGTACGAAGGCGCTCCAGTGCTCCCCCGCGACCACCACCCTGCGCCCGTCGGCCAGCGCCTCGTCGCGGACCTCGTCGAAGAGGTTGCGGCCGGTGGACCGGTGGTACCGGGAGACGGTGTCCAGCATGCGGCGGGTGCGCGGGGTGAGGACGGGCAGGGCGTAGACCTGGCCGTGCGGGTGGGTGAGGGTGACCCCGATCTCCGGGCCCCGGTTCTCGAAGCAGTACACCTGCTCCACGCCCGGGAGTTCGGCGAGCTCGGCCGTGCGGTCGGCCAGGGCCGCGAGCACCGTACGGGCCTGGTCCGGGCCGAGGTCGGCGTACGAGGCGTCGTGGTCGGGACTGAAGCAGACGACCTCGCAGCGGCCCCCGTCCGCTCCGGACAGGGCGGGGAAGCGGTTCTCGAAGACGGCGACCTGGTAGTCGGGAGCCGGGATCTCGGTGGCCCGGCCCGGGGCCGAGGGGCAGAGCGGGCACTGGTCGGCCGGCGGCAGATGGGTACGGCCCTGGCGGTGCGAGGCGATCACCACCCACTCGTCGAGGAGCCGGTCGTGACGCCGCTCGGAGCGCGTCGCGACGCGCGGCAGGCCGCGGGGATCGGCGCGGTCTCGTACGGGAGCCCCCGCGACGGCCCCGTGGTCGTGGTCGCCGCGGTCCTGGTCGCCGCGGTCGTAGTAGATCAGCGCCCGTCCGTCGGACAGGGTCGTACGGGTCTTCCTCACCACGGGCGCTCCCGAGCGGGGCCGGCGGGGCCGGGGGCCAGCAGCACTTCGCCGACCCGCTCGCCGACCGCGGCGGCCTCCTCCGCCGGGAGGGAGTCCGCGACCAGTACGTCGACCTCCTCCAGGGCGGCGAAGGTGGTGAGCCCGACGGTCGACCACTTGGTGCGGTCGGCGAGGAGGGCGGTCCGCCGCGCGGAGCGCAGGAACGCCCGGTTGGTCTCCGCCTCGGCGAGGTTCGGCGTGGTCAGCCCGGTGGCGGTGCCCAGTCCGTGGCAGCCGAGGAAGAGCAGGTCGACGTGGAGGGACCGGATCGCCTGGTCGGCGATGGGCCCGACGAGGGCGTCCGAGGGGGTGCGGATGCCGCCGGTGAGGATGACCGTCAGGGTGCCGCCGGCGCTGCCGGTCCGGCGGGCGGTCTCGAAGACCTCGGCGGTGCGCACCGAGTTGGTGACCACGGTGAGTCCGGGGACCTCGGTGAGCTCCCGGGCCAGCGCGTGGGTGGTGGTTCCGGCGGAGAGGGCGATGGCGGAGCCCGGTGCGACGAGTGCGGCCGCCGCCTTGGCGATGGCCTGCTTCGCCGCCGTCTCCCATTCCGACTTGGCCTCGAACCCGGGCTCGTGGCTGCTGGCCTCGTCGCCGAGGACGGCGCCGCCGTGCACCTTGCGCAGCAGGCCCTCGCGGGCGAGCACGTCCAGGTCGCGGCGGACGGTCATGTCGGAGACGTTCAGGGAGCGGGTCAGCTCGTTCACCCGTACCCCGCCGCGACGGCGGACCTCGTCGAGGATGAGGGCGCGGCGCTGATGGGCCAGCAGGCTGCCGGGATCGGCCATGCGGCGGTTCCTCTCCTGGGGCACCGGCATCCCCGGTCAGCAGAAGCGTCCTGAGGGATCCCACAGAAGTCAACAGAACGCGACAAAGCCACAGTTGGGGATCGCATCGAGGCCGGTGACCGCCGCCGCGGCCGTCGGCGGGCGGCGGATTGGCGCAGTCCACTCTCTTGACATGTCCCCGCTACGGCAGTGTGATGTGGGCCTTCCCGTTGGAGTCCGTTCGTTCCTGAGGACTTCTGCGGGAACCGGCGTACAGGACGTACGTGTCAGGGCGCACTTCCGCACACGCTCTCCCGGAATTCCGGGCCCCACTCCCCCCAGGAGCCGTCCGTGCACTCGTTACGAAGCGCCGTCGCCCGCCGCCTGACGGCGGTCCTCACGGCCCTGCCCTTACTGGCCCCGGCGGCGGGGGCCGCCGCACTGGCCGGCACGGCGGTCCTCGCGGGCGCTGCGCCCGCCGCCGCCGTGGGCGACGGACAGGCACTGACCCCGCCCATGGGGTTCAACAACTGGAACTCCACCCACTGCCGGGCCGAGTTCAACGAGGCGATGGTCAAGGGCATCGCCGACCTCTTCGTCGCCAAGGGCCTCAAGGCCGCCGGCTACCAGTACGTCAACCTCGACGACTGCTGGGCCCTGCCGAACCGCGACGCAGCGGGCAACCTCGTCGCCGACCCCGTCCGCTTCCCCGGCGGGATCAAGGCCCTCGCGGACTACGTGCACTCCAAGGGACTGAAGTTCGGCATCTACACCAGCGCCGGCACCAAGACCTGCGACACCGCGGGCTTCCCCGGCGGTCTCGGCCACGAGCAGCAGGACGCCTCCCTCTTCGCGTCGTTCGGGGTCGACTACCTGAAGTACGACAACTGCAACAACCAGGGCGTGGACGCGAAGAAGCGGTACACGGACATGGCCGACGCACTGAGGAAGACCGGCCGCCCCATCGTCTTCTCGCTGTGCGAATGGGGCGAGAACCAGCCCTGGACCTGGGCGTCGAGCCTCGGCCATCTGTGGCGCACCACCGGGGACATCGGCGACAGCTGGTCCTCGATGATCTCCATCGCGCACAAGAACCAGCCGCTCGCGGCGTACGCGGGCCCCGGCCGGTGGAACGACCCGGACATGCTGGAGGTCGGCAACGGCGGCATGAGCGCCACCGAGTACCGCACCCACTTCACCCTCTGGTCGATGATGTCGGCGCCCCTGCTGATCGGCAGCGACCTGCGCAAGGCGACGGCCGAGACCTTCGGCATCCTCTCCAACCCCGATGTCATCGCCCTGGACCAGGACGCCCTCGGCAAACAGGGCACGGTGGTCTCCGCTTCGGGCGGTCTGGTGGTGATGGCCAAGGAGCTGGCCAACGGCGACCGGGCCCTCTCGCTGACCAACGAGACCGGCTCCACCGCCACGATCTCCGCCCGGACGGACGCACTCGGCATCGGCAACCGCGCCCCCTACGCCCTCAAGGAGCTGTGGACGAAGGCCGCCTCGACCGACACCAGCGGCACCATCAGCGCCTCGGTCGCCCCGCACGCCACCGTCGTCTACCGGATCACCCCGGGGCCGGCGCCGCTTCCGCCGGCCGGCACCTCCCACCTGTCCGACCTGCCCTGGACGGGTGTGAGCAACGGCTGGGGCCCGGTGGAGAAGGACCGCAGCAACGGGGAGCAGGCGGCCGGCGACGGCAGGACGCTGACCGTGGGGGGCGCCGCGTACGCCAAGGGGCTCGGCGTCCACGCGGCCGCCACCCTGACCTACCACCTCGGCGGCAGGTGCACCGCCCTGACGGTGGACGTCGGCGTCGACGACGAGAGTTCGCGCACCGGCGCGGTCGCCTTCCAGATCTACCGGGACACCACCAAGGTCGCCGACAGCGGTGTCGTCACCACGTCGGACGCGGCCCGCAGGCTCACCGCCGACCTGACCGGCGGCCAGACGCTGCGGCTCGTCGTCACCGACGGCGGCAACGGCATCGACTACGACCACGCGGACTGGGCCGCACCCCGGCTCACCTGCGCCTGACCTTCCGTACCCGCCGATCCGGCGATCCGGCGATCCGGCGGCCCACCGACCCGGCCCGATGAGGGAGCACTCGTACATGTCCATGATCCGGTATCGCCGCGGCGCCGCCCTGACCGGCGCCCCGCGCTGGCGCTCACCCTGGGGGCCTGCTCCTCCGGCAAGCCCGCCTCGGGCACGGGAACGGGAACGGGAACGGCCAAGAAGACGGACGGCCCGATATCCATCGCCTACCTCCAGAAGCAGGGCGACCAGGAGTACTTCGTCTCCGAGGCCGCGGGCGCCAGGAAGAAGGCCGCCGAACTGGGCGTCAAGCTCACCGTGGTCAACCTCGGCAACGACGCCTCGAAGACCATCACCGAGGTCAAGTCGGCGATCGCGCAGAAGAACTCGGGCATCGTCATCGTCGTGCCGGAGTCGGCGGTCGGCCCGCAGGTCGCCGCCGAGGCGAAGAAGGCGGGGATCCCGCTGCTCACCTCCGACGACCAGGTGTGCGTCAGCGGGCCCAGGCCCGCGGACTGCGACAAGGCCGATCTGGTGGCCCCCGGGGAGCGGGCGGTGGGACTGCCCACCTGACGGCGGCGATCCACCCCTCCCGGAGGCGGGGGGGCGGCGGCGGGGGGGCCCCCCGCCCCAACACAAAAAAAACAACCCCCACCAAAAACCAACAAACCAAACAGAGTAACGACGCGAAGACGGGCAGC